>PMZS01000366.1 GCA_003170115.1 Spirochaetaceae bacterium | reverse complement strand
GGGAAAGCGGAACGGGCAAGGAGGTTCTGGCCCGCTACCTGCACTTCAGCGGCTCGCGCCGTGACGCGAGTTTCATCGGCCTCAACTGTGCCGCCCTCTCGGAAAGCCTCCTCCTGAGCGAGCTCTTCGGGCACGAGCNNTGCTGGAGAGCGAACTGTTCGGGCACGAGCGCGGGGCGTTCACGGGAGCCGTGGAAAGGAAGAGGGGCAAGTTCGAGCTTGCCGACGGCGGGACCCTGTTCCTGGACGAGATCGGCGACATGTCCCTGGACGTGCAGGCCAAGCTCCTGCGTGTGATCGAGGAGTCCGCCTTTGAGAGGCTCGGCGGGGTGAAGCGGATCAGCGTGGACGCAAGGATCGTCACGGCGACAAACAAGGACCTGGCCGTCCTCATCAGCGAGGGGAAGTTCCGCGAGGACCTCTTCTACCGGGTCAACGTCGTCTCCTTCCACCTCCCGCCCCTGCGCGAGCACAGGGCGGACATCCCTCTCCTCGTCGAGCACTTCCTGGCGAAGTACAGCGAGCGCTACGTGCGGGAACCCCTCACACTGGATCCGGCGACGATGGCGGCGCTCTCCGCCTACGACTGGCCGGGCAACGTGCGGGAGCTGGAGAACGTGGTGAACCGGATCGTCCTCCTCGGAGAAGCGAGCTTCACGGGGGGGGCGCCGGATGTCGTGCCGCGTGTGCTTCCCGCCGCAACGGGGGTCAAGGAGGGCCCGGCACCGTCAGGCACCGGTGCTCTCAAGGTGGGCGCCGGGGAGGCCGCCGCCCGCTACGAGCGGCGCGCCATCAGTGAAGCCCTGGCGAGAAACCGCGGCAACAAGTCGAAGACGGCCCTGGAGCTGGACATCACGCGCAAGACCCTGGCCCTGAAGATGTCCCGGTACGGACTGTAAAGACGGGCGCCGCTCTTTTCCCGCGAGGGGTCTTGCAAAAATATTCTTTCCTCGAATAGACTGCGGCTGCACGGAAGACGCCATGGGTTCAACCGGAGGAGCTTCGTGCGCTGAATCCAGCTTGCACGGAAGCAGGGAGGTCCATCTGAGTTGGAAAGGCCATACAAGCTAGGACGAACCCTGGCCCCTGCCGGGGACGCGGTCGCGCTGAGCCTTGCGCCGGCCGCTGAGCGTGCTCTTGTCGACAACGATGCGGCGCCAGAGGCGCCATTCGTTTCTGCCGGGTGCGACCTGGCCGTGGACGGCGTGTCCAAGAGCTTCGGCACCGTGACGGCGCTGGACGACGTATCCCTTTCGGTCACCTCCGGAGAGTTCGTCACCATACTCGGTCCTTCGGGGTGCGGGAAAACGACCCTCCTTCGGATCATTGCGGGCCTTGAGCTCGCGGACAGGGGCCGCATTTCCGTCGGCGGCTTGGACATGACCCGGATCCCCGCGAACAGGCGCCGCGTCAACACCGTTTTCCAGAACTACGCGCTGTTTCCCCACCTGAATGTCTTCGAAAACATCGCCTTCGGACTTCGCGCGCGGAAGTTTCCCCAGGTCGAAGTGGACCGCCGCGTCGGCCAGGCCCTTGAAATGCTCCACCTGGAAGAGATGCCCCGGCGCCGAACTTCACAGCTCTCGGGGGGGCAGAAGCAGAGGGTTGCGCTGGCGCGCGCGCTGGTGAACCAGCCCAACGTCCTCCTGCTCGACGAGCCCATGTCGGCGCTGGACGCGAAGCTGCGCGCCGAGGTCCAGCTGGAGCTGCGCCGGCTCCAGCGGAGGCTGGACACGACTTTCGTGCTGGTCACTCACGACCAGAACGAGGCAATGACCGTGAGTGACCGGATCTTCGTCATGCGGGACGCGAAAATCGTGCAGTCAGGACCTCCCGCCGAGGTCTACGATCGGCCGGCAAGCCGTTTCGTCGCCGAGTTCCTCGGCACCACGAACCTGATCCCCGCGTGGCGGAACAATGGCGTGGTGCACACCGAGATCGGCAGCCTGATGCCCCGCGTGCATCCGGCCTGGGAGAAGGGGTTTCTTTCCATCCGGCCGGAGAAGATCGTGATCCGCTCCGCCAGGCCCGCGTCGAACGGAATCCGCGCGATCGTCTCCGAGGTCTTCTATCGCGGCGATCACCTCGACGTGTACGTGCAGCCGGGGAATCTTCACCTCCGGGGTCTTCCGGGCGGCGCCATCACGCCGGGACAGCAGATCTGGCTGGAGCTTCCCTCCCGCCAGCTTGAGGCGATTGGTGAATAGGCTCCTCGTCTGGTACGGGGAGCTGGCAACCACCCGAAAGCTCACCTCGCGCGGCCTGGCGCTGCTTGCCGTCCCGCTTGCATGGATCGTCCTCCTGCTGGTGGCGCCGCTGGGTGCAATGGTGGCCTGGTCCACCGCGTCGCGGTCTGCGGCCGGTGACATCCAGTGGTCGTTCACCGCGGCCAATTTTCTTCGGCTCGCCGGCTTCGATTCCTTCGGCTGGACCCGCTCCTACCTCATGATCCTCGGAACGACGATCCTGGTGTCAGCCGTTACCACGATCGTGACCATCGCACTCGCCTATCCCCTGGCGTTCTACATCGCACGGCGGCCTCCGGCGCACCGGTACCTCTGGCTTGCGCTCATCATCATCCCCTTCTGCACGAACCTCGTGATCCGCACGTACGCGTGGATCCTCCTGCTGGGCAACCAGATGCCCCTTGCCCGACTGGCCCAATGGCTGCATCTTGTCGGGCCCGCCGAGGCCCTCTCTCCCTCCACGTTCGCCGTGTATATCGGCATGGTCTCCAACTCCCTGCCCTTCGCGGTCCTGCCGCTGTACACGAACGTGGAAAGGCTCGACTGGGGGATCGTGGAGGCGAGCCGGGACCTGTATTCCCGCCCGGTGCGCACGTTCATGCACGGCATTCTCCCGCAGACGTTCCCGGGCCTGGTCACGGCGGTGATCCTCACCTTCATACCCGCCATGGGAACGTTCGTCATTCCCGACCTGCTGGGCGGCGGCAAGTCCTGGATGCTGGGCAATCTTATCCAGCACCAGTTCGGGGTGAGCCGGGATTTCCCCTTCGGTGCGGCGGTGAGCCTCGTTCTTACATTCCTCACGATGGTCGGTCTTCTCGTTCTCCGACGGTCCGGCGATGAGGTGAGCATCCTGTGATCCGCAGCCAGCGGCTCCCGCCGCTTCTTTCCGCGATCGCCATCGCGACCATTGTGTTCCTCTACCTCCCGCTGGCGGCCGTGGCGGCGATGTCGGTGAACGCGGCGCGATTCGGCGTGGCCTGGAAGGGCCTCAGCCTGCGGTGGTACGCCCAGCTTGCGCGCAACGACCTCGTCGTGCACGCTGCCGCCAACACCCTCATCCTCGCCGTTGTGTCCACCGCGGTCTCCACCGTGCTGGGCACGCTCCTGGCAATCGGGCTGGAGCGATTTCCATGGCCGCGGTGGATGCGCCGCCTCATCGACGCCGTCGTCTACATGCCGGTCGTTACCCCCGATATCGTGTTCGCCGTCGGCATGCTCCTTGCTTTCGAGGCGGCGAGGCAGGCGCTCGGAGGGCTGCGCCTCGGCATGGGTACGATGATCGTGGCACACGTCACATTCCAGATCAGCTTCGTGGCCCTCGTCGTGGGCAGCAGGCTGGCAACCCTCGGCAGGTCCGTGGAGGAAGCGGCGCGGGACCTGTACGCCGGAAGCTGGCACTCCCTTCGCCGTGTGACCCTGCCCCTCATCACGCCGGGAATCGTCGCCGGCGCGATGCTCGCCTTTACCCTTTCCCTCGATGACTTCGTGATCAGTTTTTTCACGTCGGGTCCCTCGTCGGTCACGCTGCCGCTGTACATCTACGGGTCGCTGCGCCGCGGGATCACGCCGGACATCCACGCTCTTTCCACAATCGTTTTCCTGGTGACCGTCGCCCTCGTGCTCGGGCTTCAGGTCCTTGCCAGGAGCCCCAGGGAGGATTGATCAATGCGAAAACTCGCCTTCGCTCTCGCCCTCCTGTGCTGTGCACTTCTCGCCTCGTGCGGCAGGCCATCCCCGGCTGCCAGGGGAAATGTCACGGTGTTCATGTACTCGGAGTACATCGATCCCGCCCTGGTCGAGCGATTCCAGAAGGAGACGGGGCTGAAGATCGTCCTGGACACGTATGAGAACACCGAGGAGATGATGAGCAAGGTGTCCAGCGCGGGAGACCAGTACGATGTCATCGTTGTCTCCGATCTCGCCATACCGGTCATGGCGGCAAAGGGGACCTTCCGCGTTCTGGACAAGGGAAAGATCCCGAGCGCGAAAAACGTGAGCGCGCGGTTCGCAAAGCCGCCGTACGACCCCGAGGGGAAGTACAGCCTTCCGTACCAGTGGGGCACGATGGGCCTTGTCTACCGCAAGGACAAGCTCCCCGGTTTCACGCCGACGTGGGCCGCCGTGCTGAATCCCGCGAAACAGCCCGGTCCTGTCGTCCTGCTGGATTCCATGCGGGACCTGATGGCCGCGGCGCTTTTCTCCCGGGGGTACTCGCCGAACAGCCGAAGTGCTCCGGAGCTGAAAGCCGCCGGTGACCTCCTCCGGTCGGCTCGCACGAAGAAGATGGTGGGCTTCTACGGAAGCCCCGACAGCGTGGGCAAGGTCCTCGCGGGGGACGCCTGGGTGGGAATCGCGTACAACGGCGATGCCGTGGCAAAGCTGGACGAGAACACGGATTTCGTCGTCCCTCGAGAAGGCACGATCATCTGGGTGGACGCGATGACCGTCCCCTCGAAAGCACCCAATCCCGAGGGCGCCTTGAAGTTCATCGATTTCATCCTTCGGCCCGACGTGGGCGCGCAGCTGTCGAACTTCCTCGACTACGCCACCCCCAACGAGGCGAGTCTCCCCCTCATCAGGCCCGAGGTGCGCAACGATGCACGCGTGTATCCGCCGGATTCCCAGACGGCGAAAATGGTGATGCTGGAAGACGCCGGGGATGCCACCACGCTCTACGACCAGGTCTGGACCCGGGTGAAAGCGGGAGAGTAGTCGCGCTCAGGCCGGGAGGCCGCGGAGAAAATCGCCCATCTCCTCCTGCAGGGACAGGAAGATGAAGCGGTGTATTTCCGCCTTCGCTTCCGCGGGAAGAGGAGCACTGAACATCAGCAGGGCCCGGTCGGTGCCACCCCGCAGCGCACCGGCATACGACCCCGACACCCGGCAGAGCTTGCCTCTCATGCGAAGCTGCACGTCATCCAGGACATCCTGGGGTTCGAGACGAACCGCGGCATCGAAACGGAAGGTCATCCCCGCTATGCTGATGTCCAGTATGGCGCCGGTCACGTGCGCGCCCCGGACGGCCATGTTGAAGGAGGCCTTTTTCGGATCGTTGCATCGGGCGCGAACGAATCGCCTCCCCCTGGCTTCATTCGCGAGAAGCGTTTTCAGGATGATCGCCTTGCCCTGCGCCAGGCCGAGCTTCATCTGGATGAATCCGCACTGGATCCCCACGTCCATCAGGTACTTGCGGGCGAGCTCGGGGTCCGGGTTGTAGGTGAGGATCCCGACCCTGGTCGAGGAGGTGGAGGGTTCGGAGATGAGCCGGCGAATCCACGTCTCCCATTGGTATTCCTTCAGGGCCTCGTCGATGTTGACGAAGAAGATCGAACCGGGGAATGCCCCGGCGATCTTCACGGCTGTCTTGTGATCCCGAATGCCGTAGATCTCGTACTCGTGGGAGAGTATCTCGATGAGGAGGTCCTCGTTCAGGACGCTGTGCGGGTACAGGAACAGCACCTTGCGCCCGTGCGGCGGCGCCGCCTGCGGCCCCTGCAGGACTTCAGCCACGGCCGAAGGATATCGCTCCCGGGCCGCGGCTGTCTACGAGACGTTGTTCGACGAACATCTCAAGGTGTGCAAGTGCTTCCGGCATGCTCCTCCTGCCGAAACCGATGCGGAAGCAGCCCTCGGGACCGCCGAAGAGCACGCCCGGCGCCAGGAGCACGCCGCGAGCTTCGACAAGGTCACGGCAGAACCCTCCCGCCTCTCCGGGCAGGAAGCGGGGAAAACCAATCGGGCCGGCAATCGGCCGATGCCACGAAAAGATGTCCTGATGGCGGACGAAAAAATCGTCCAGCAGCCTGATATTGTCGGCGATGATACCGCGGTTGCGTTCCGCGAGCGATTCGGCGTGTCGGAGCGCGACTTCCGCCAGGAACTCGGATGGGGCGCTGGCACAGATCGTCGTGTAATCCTTCAGCTCCGCCATTCGCGCCCTCAGGTCCTCGTTCCGCGTGGCAACCCACCCAATGCGCAGGCCCGGCAGCCCGTACGTCTTCGACATCACGCCAAGAGAGATTGCGCTCGGGCCCGCGTCGCACGCCGGGGGAAGGCGGCCGGCCGGTGCATGCTCCAAGCCCCTGTACACTTCATCGGAGAAGAGCACCAGGCCACGCGCCTCCGCAAAAGCCACTGTCCGCAGGAACGATTCCCTGCTCATGAGAAAGCCCGTGGGGTTGTGCGGCACGTTCAGGACGATGGCCCGGGTGGAGGGGCGGACGAGCCGCGGAAGCTCGTCCGGATCGAGCGCCCAGGCGCTTTCCTCCCGCGCCTGCCAGGCCGTGACTTCGCACCCGGCGGTGCGCGCCACCTCCGCGAGAGACTGGTAGCAGGGCTGGTGGACGACGAGATGATCACCCGGCGCGAGGGCCGCATGCATGAACAGAAAGATCGCCTCCTCGGCTCCGCTCGTCACCAGCACGTTCTCAGGGCCGATGGAAGTGTAGAGCCGACTGATGGCCGCACGAAGCGACGGGCTGCCCGGGCTCTCCGTGTACCCGAGGCCCAGTTTCCCGAAGGCCTCGGAGGCTCCCGGTTCCATTCCGAGAAGCTCCGCGATGCTCATCGATTCACAGTCGGACGCACAAAGAAGAAATTTCGCTTTGAACTCGTGCCGGGCGAAAAATCTTTCCAGGGCAAAAGGCGGCAATTTCATATGGTCAGGGAACAACGAGCCCCACGCCCCTGAGACCGGGGAGGTACGACGCGGCCTCCCCCGCTTCAGCGGCCAGGGCTGCCAGCGGCAGACCGGCGGGCGTCCGCGACAGTGCCACGATGGCCCTGGCGAGGCTCCTCGCGGCAGGCTCGGGAAGGCTCACAACCTGAGCTTCGCCCCGACACGTCCAGGAGAACCGGGAGAGAATGCCCTCCTTTTCGGGCCGCTCGACGAACGGGAGTCCCGCGACCCAGAAAGCAGTTCGGGCAGGCCGCGGCTCCGCGGGAACCGCGTCGAGCTCCTCCTCCGCCTGGGCGATCAACCCTTCGATATAATCGACAGGGATGGTTGAGCGCGCTCCTCCGGCAGCGCGGGACGACCGCGTGCCGGGCGGCCCTTTCGGTTCTGCCGCCTTGAACCAGGAGGCCGCCGGGCGATCGAGCTCCGTGCCATCCATCCAGGCGGCAAGTGACGTCTCCAGCGGAGCGGCAAAACGGTCAAAGAGCTGTTCGCCCTCGAACCCGAGATCATTGTTTGCAAAGCTTCCCCCGTGGTCGATCGGCCGCAGACCGGGGCGATTGCCGGCTTTCCACTCGGCGTACATCCTTGAATGCCGGCCGAGAATGAAACGGTGCCAGAAAGCCGAATCCACGAGACCCGAAGCAAAGAGCTGGCGCACGGATTCGGCGGAATCGATGATGTCGCGCTCCTTCTGCCCGGGAAACCCATAGATGAGGTAGGCATGTACGAGCAGGCCCGCGCGTTTCATGGCGGTGAGGGTCCTGACCAGGCCGGGGAAGTCAAAGCCTTTGTCGGTCATCTCGAGGCCCCTCTGGGTGGCGATCTCGATGCCTCCCGAGACCGCGACCAGGCCCGAGGCCGCGAGCAGCTCACACCGATCGGCCGTCCATGAGGCGTCGAACCGCACATTTCCCCAGTAGAAATATGGTCGCGCGCCCGCGGCCTTGCGTTCACGGTTGATCCGCGCGAATTGGAGGAGCTTCGCAATCGGCAGCGCCTCGTCCACGAAATGTATTCCGAAGATGCCGCTGCGGGAGGACGCCTCGTGGGCCGCGGCGGCGAGGGCCGCAAGCTCGGCGGGCACGTACAACGCCACGTAGTCCAGCTCGGTGTCGCAGAACGTGCACCGTTTCCAGTAGCAGCCGTGAGCGAGCCGGTACTTCAGCCAGGGCGTGTCCGACCAGAGCCGGTGCATGGGATTCTCCGAATCAACAACCCTCAGGTAGGCGGTGAAATCAACGCTGCGAAAGTCCGGAAACACTCCCGCGAGCGCGTGCTCCTCGAGCAGTTGAAATCGATTGGGCGGGAAGACGGCATTCTCCGAAACCGTCGAAAAGCCCGTCGGACGCACGCGACCTTCGGCGTCGCGGTACATGGTCCTGTAGAGCGACTCCTTTGATGCGCCCGCCTCCACTTCGAGGATGGACGCCAGGCTTCCATAGCCGGCGTCGAAGGAGAGGTAGTCGCAGTAATCGAACACGCGTCCGTCGGCCAGGAAGCGCAGCTCGGTGGAGACATACCCGCCGCCAAAGACGATACGGGTCCGGCTCCCCAGCGCCGCGCGCGCCTCCCCGGCAGCGACAAGCGCGCCGGGAAGGCAGCCCGGGAAGGGGATGGAAACAAGGACGAAGTCGGGATGGTCCGCGCCGCCCGCGGAGCTCCCCGAGGTGAAAAACGCCTGCAGAAAAGGGCGATAGAAAGCCTGCATGAGATACGCGCCGGGAAGCGCGCGTTCGATCGTGTCGAAATCCTTCACCGCGCGCGCAAGGCGCTCGCCGTACCTGACAGTGGCGAACTCCGGGTCCAGGGTGAACGACACGAAATCTCCCAGATCCTCGAGCACGCGGGTCGCCAGCGCGCGCGCATCATCAGGGCCGATGCGGCCCCCCGAGGCTTCGAGAAAGTCCTCGGCGCGCCGTCCCCGGGGAAACTCCGCCGCCTGGGCGAGCCGGTGCGCGAACCCGGGGTTGCCGTCTGAAAGGAAGTCCACGATTCCGTCGATCCATTCGATATACAGGTCCCGGTAGGAGAAATATCGTGCGAGCTGATTGCGGCTTTCCGGGTCCAGCGGCCCGCGCAGGGCCGGGCAGTCCTCAGCGTCCCGGAAAATCCGGGCAAGCCCTTCCCTGGAAAAGATCAAGCGAAAGAGTGCAATTGAATGGTCGAAGGAGGACGCCTCGACCTCTCGTGATCTCAGAAAAGTCTCCAGGAAGTGCACGGCGGGGTACGGCGCGTTGAGCTGTACAAATGGAGGCTGAATGAGCATGGCGCGCATTGAGTGGATATTATAGTGTGAGAGCATGAAGTACGAGTACATGCATCCGCGCGAGCAGCTGGTCACGATCATGCGGCGTGTTTACGGGTACGGCATGACCACGACGTCCGGCGGGAACATCTCCATCCTCGACGAGTCCGGTGACATCTGGATCACGCCCGGCGGAATCGACAAGGGCAGTCTCACGGAAGGCGATATCGTGCGGATGCGCGGCGACACGGTGGTCGAGGGAACGCATCCCCCGTCTTCCGAGTATCCCTTCCATCGCGCCATTTTCTCGCGTCGGTCCGACATCCGCGCGGTGCTCCACGCTCACCCCGCGGCGCTCGTGGCCTTCAGCCTCGTGCGCAGGATTCCGGACACAAGCATCATTCCCCAGGCGCGCGCAGTGTGCGGCGCGGTGGGCTACGCTCCCTACGCGATCCCCGGCTCGGAAGAGCTGGGGCGAAACCTTGCGGATGCATTTGCGAAGGGCTTTGACAGCGTGCTCCTGGAAAACCACGGCGTGGCGACCGGAGGTCGCGATCTCCTGGAGGCTTTCCAGCGTTTCGAAACCCTGGATTTCTGCGCGCGCACGCTCATCAACGCGAGCTCTCTTGGAGAGGCCCGCGCCCTGGCGCCGGAAGAGATCGCCCTCTCCCAGCAGGCCAAGAACCTGCGGCTGCCCGAAGTCGATCCCCTTCCGCGCTCATCTCCGGAGCGCAGCCTGCGCCGCGACATGCGCGAGATGGTGCATCGCGCCTACCGGCAGCGCCTCATGACCAGCACGGAGGGCACCGTGTCCGCCCGCGTGGCCTCGGATTCTTTCCTGATCAGCCCCTTCGGCGTGGACCGAAGCTCCCTCGACGAATCGGATTTCGTGATGGTGCGCGGGGGAAGCAGAGAGCGAGGAAAAGTCCCCAGCAGGGCGGTCGTGCTCCACCAGGAGATCTACGCGGCCCAGCCGAAGATCAATGCGATTGCCAGCGCCCAGTCCCCCGCGGTGACCGCGTTCTCCGTGACCGGCAGGACCCTGGACAGCGCGATCATTCCCGAGAGCTACGTCGTGCTGCGCGGCATCCCGCTTGTGCGCTACGGGCGGCAGTTCAGCGACGAACACGCGCTCGCCCGGGAGATCTCCCCAGGCTCACCAGTGGCATTCCTTGAAAACGATGCGGTGCTCACCACCGGCGCCACGCTCACGCAGGCGTTCGACCGGCTGGAGGTGGCGGAGTTCAGCGCACGCGCGGTGCTGAACGCGATGAAGCTTGGTCCCATTGTCCGCATTGACGAGGCGGCCCTCGATGCCATCGCGGAGAAGTTCGGGCTGGTGTAGCCTCGGCAGGCCTTGACGTCGACGAAAGAATAGAATATATTCTATTTGTGGCTTCTACAACTTTCCACATTCCAGATGAAATCTTGCGGGAAATTGACCGTGCGGCTCGGAATATGGGCGTGAGCCGCAACCGGTTCGTTCTCCAGGCATGCGGAGAGGCCCTGGCTCGTCAGGCAGGCGAGTGGCCGGAGGGATTTTTCGTTTCGTTGCAGAGCACCGAAGACCAGAAGATCCTTGCGCAGGCAACACGGGAGCTCGAGAAAGATGTGCTCGCGCACAGGATGAACCGAGGGATGATGGCACTGTGATCTCCGTCATGGACACCACCGCATTCTCAGCCGCGATGCGCCACGAGCCCGGTCTGGTGGAATTCCTGAAGTCTCGACCGCCGGGTGACGTGGCAACCGTTCCACCCGTGGTCGCCGAGATAGTGTACGGCATCCAGAGGATCGAGCCATCATCCAGAAAGCGGACCCTGCTGGAACTGGAGAAGGACCGGCTTCTCGGCGTCGTGAAGGTTCTCCCATGGACGGCCGAGTCATCGAGGCTGTTTGGTTCTATCAAAGCCGGGCTCGAACGCAACGGAGAGTTGATTGACGACTTCGACATCGCCATTGCGGCTATCGCGATGAGTCATGATGCCGGCGTCCTCACCGCGAACCTTGTGCATTTCAGCCGCGTTCCCGGTCTTCACATAAGCTGGACGGCGCCTTGACAGCGCCTTCGTCATGAACCATTATTGAACCTATGAACCACTAGTGGTTCACAGGGAGGCCTTCCACGGGTTCCATCACGCTGCACAATCTCGAAGATTCCCTCTATGCGCTGCTCAAGCGGAAAGCCCGTGAGGAAGGAAAAAGCCTGAACCGCACGATTCAGGAGCTGCTTGCGGAATCGCTGGGGCCGAAGGGAGAAGCCCGGAAGAGCAGGAAGCGGAAGGACGTCTATGCGGAGCTCTGCGGATCCACATCTCCCGAGGAGCTCAGGAAGATGGAGGAGGCGGAGAAGGAGTTTGAGGTGATCGAGGAGAAGGACTGGAAATGAACACCCTGATCCTCGATACGAATGCCTACAACCGCTACACAGCGGGAGAGTCGGTTGTCCTCGACGCAATCCAGAAGGTGGATGTTGTGTACATGTCCATCTTCGTGCTCGGAGAGCTGCTCTACGGCTTCAAATGGGGCAGGAGGGAACGGGAAAACCGGCTGCTGCTCCGTAAGTTCCTCGGCGGAGCCAAATCCCGAATCCTCGAAGGGACGGAAGCGACATCTGAACACTATGGTTCGCTGAAAGCTCACCTCAAGAAAAATGGAACCCCGATCCCCCTCAATGACATCTGGATCGCTGCGCAGGCCCTGGAGACCGGCTCCACGCTCGTCACCTTCGACTTGCACTTCGAGCATGTCCCCGGCTTGCGAATCTGGACCGGTTGACGGCCCGGAACCCGCCTGCTGCCCGCGGCCCTCTATCGGTGCATGAGGACGCCGCGCTCCGCCGCCCACGAGTCCAGCGCCGCGCACGCGGCCTCATGCGTCCGGGTGCGCATGATCGCGTCGACAAGACGCCCGGCTCCCTCGAAAGCCCTCAGGTAGGTCTTAGCGAACTTCTTCAACACGTCGAACCTTTCAGCGTGTCCCCAGGTTTCCTCGTGCAGGGCAATGTGGCGGCGAAACCAGGAGACCTTCTCTTCCGGGCTGAGCAGCGCAAAGTCGTGCGTCCCGGACCCTCCACGGATGGCGCGGAAAAGGAAAAGATTCTCGAAGATGCCGCGGCCGATCATGATGCCGTCCGCCCGGGTCTCCTCCGCGCGCCGGTGAAATGACTCGATGGTCCGCACATCCCCGTTGCCCACGATACGCGTGTGCGGTGCCGTCTCGTCCCGGAGCCGGACTGCCAGCGCCACGGCGTCCCAGTCCGCGAATCCCTCGGACTGCTGGACGACCGTCCGCCCGTGCACGGTGAGCGCCGCAATCCCCTGGGCAAGGAGAAAACCGAGCCACTCCTCGGCCCGGGACTCGGTGACCCCGATGCGGGTCTTCACGCTGACCGGCAGGCCGGCGGCTCCTTCCCTGGCCGCCGCAATCAGGTCGGCAGCCAGTGCCGGATTCCTGATGAGTGCTCCGCAGGAGCCCCGCTCGATGATCTTCCGCACGGGGCAGCCCATGTTGATGTCCAGCCCGTCAAAGCCCATTTCCCGGACCTCGGCGGCAACGCGACGATAGTACGCTGGCTTGTTCCCCCAGATCTGGGCAATCAGGGGCCTTTCTTCAGTGGTGTACCTGAGCCTGCCTATGACCCGGGGACGGCCGGCCGTGCATAAGCCGTCCGTGCTGGTGAACTCGGTGACCAGGAGATCCGGCGGGCCCGCCATCCGCACGATCCGGCGAAAAACCGTGTCGGTGACATCCTCCATGGGAGCAAGAACTCCGAAGGGCTGAGGGAGCTTGCCCCAGATGCCGAGGGACTGGTTCAAGGGAGGATGAGCGACGCGGGATGCTCCGGCCGTCAGGCCATCACATTGATGCTCGCGGCACCGTTGTTCTGCTGCTGCCGGGCGATGGTGTCGCGGGCGTTGGCCTCGCTCTGATACGCATCCGAAGCGTTGCGCAGGGCGGCCGAAGAATCGGGGCCCGAGGAGGCCCGGGCGATCTGCGAGGCGGCCTCACGCAGGGATCCCTCCGTGTCTGGAGATGCCGCGACCTGGACGCGCGTCCCCGCCGAAGCCGGACCAGTGTTTTCCTCCGGTCGGCCCTGGGTGGCCGGGGATGCGCCGCTGACGGACTCGGCGTTCCGGCGTGCGTCGTTTTCCTGGGCGGCGGTCTCGCGGGCGCTGGGGGTCGTTTCCGGCGGCCTGCTGAGGCTCGTCAAAGGCGAGGCTGACATGATGGGGGAAACCGAATCTATCGCCATACCTTCAATGTACTACATGAATCGCCGGTCGTCGAGAGGCGGTATTCCCCCGACCTCAGCCGGTGGAACGCATTCCCGCCGCCACTCCCTCGATGGTGAGACGGAGGAGCTCGCGGCATTCCCGCTGCTGCTCTTCGTCCCCGCGGCGTTCGGCTTCCCGGAGCCTCCGCAGCCATTCCACCTGCAGGAGATTCAAGGGGTCCGTGTTGGGATTGCGCAGGCGGATCGAATGCTGAAGCCAGCCGACCTCTTCCAGAAGCTGGGGCTGGCCATTGGTCCGCAGCACGGAGTCCCTGCTGCGCTCGTATTCGGCGGAGATCATTCCCCAGATCCTCTCGCGCACCTCAGCATCCTCCACGAGCTGCGCGTAGGTCCGGCCGATGTCCATGTCGGATTTCGAGAGTGCGAGGACCGCATTGTCCAGAGTCGCGCGGAAGAACGGCCATCCGTGGTACATGGCACGCAGGGTCTGCCATCCATCCTGGTGCGATCTGGCGAACGCATGGAAGGCACTCCCGATTCCAAACCAGGCAGGAATCATGCATCGGTTCTGAGTCCACGCGAAGACCCAGGGGATGGCGCGAAGATCAGAGAAACCCCGGGCGCCATGCCGATGGGCGGGACGGGAGGCAATGGGCAGGGATTCGATCTCGAGAATGGGCGTCGCCTGCTCGAAATATGACAAGAAGCAGGGCTCTTCGATCAGGGCGCGATACGCGGCGAGGGCGTCCCGCCCGAGCTCCTCCATCGCTGTCTGCCACTCGGCACGCGGCGGCGTGAGAGGCTGGACCGAGGCGGCCAAAGTCGCCCAGATCACCTGCTCCAGGTGCCTGCCGGCAATTCGAGGATCGTCGTAGCGGTCGGCCAGCACTTCTCCCTGTTCCGTCATGCGCAATCCCGCCCCGAGCGACTCGGGGGGAAGCGCAAGGATGCTGCGGGCGGCCGGTCCGCCGCCCCTTCCCAGCGATCCGCCCCTTCCATGGAAGAAGATCAGGCGCACGCCGTGCTCCTGGGCGAGCTGGGAGAGCACGCTCTGCGTTTTGTACAGCGCCCAGCAGGCGGCAAGGTACCCCCCGTCCTTGGTGCTGTCGGAGTACCCGATCATGATGATCTGCTTGTTTTCGCGGCGCGCAAGGTGACGGCGGTAGTCGGGATCCTGCAGCATGGCCTGCACCATCTCGCGAGCATGTGCAAGATCGTGGATCGTTTCAAAGAGAGGGATGATGTCCATGACGGGCATCGGGCCCGTGTTCCGACCGGGCTTCAGCTCCATCAGCCAGAGAGCGGCAAGGATGTCGCTGAACCGGTGGGTCATGCTGATGATGTTCCCGCCCAGGGCTTCCTCACCCACGGTGGACGCGGCCCGGCTCAGGACCTCGCAGGAATCCAGAGTCTCCCGCGCGTCGGCGCTGAGCGCGTCACGAGCGAGCTCGCGGCGTGAGCCGAGGCTCGAGTGCAGCAGCGCCCGACGCGCCCCTTCATCGAGAGACGGGTAGTCAGGACAGAGGCCGAGGGCGCGCGCAATCTCCGCCACGACCAGGGTGTTGCGGTCCGATTCCTGGCGGATGTCCAGGCAGGCAAAATGCAGGCCAAAGACCTCCGTCTGCCAGAGCCAGCCCTGGAGATTGCCTTCGACGATGGCGCTTCCCTTGTTCATGCGCAGACTGTCCTTGATGAGGAGAATATCGGCGGCAAGCTCGGCCCCTGTCCGATATGCGCCCGCGGGGAGATGCTCCATGGAGTCCATGGCGCGCGTGCGCTGCAGCCGCCACTCCACCGTCTTCAGGAACCGCCGGTAGGTCTCGTGGGGGGAAAGCGGCTCGAGAAGCCGAAGCGTCTCGGGAAACTCCCGGGTCCGGCGTTCCACCGCCTGCAGCAGCTCCCCGGAGACCGCAGCCTGGCGCTCGGAGGAAGTGAGCTCGTCGAAAAGGAGCCGGCAGCGGGAGAGATGGGCATCCACGGCGGCAGCACGCATCCTCATGAGCGTCAGCTCCGTCACGTGAGCGCTCACCAACGGGTTGCCGTCACGATCCCCCCCGATCCACGAACCGAAGTCAAGAAAGGGCGGAATGCGGAACGAGGACCCCGGGTAGATCTTGCCCAGGGCACGGTCGAGCTCCGCGTAGATGTCCGGCGCAACCTCCCAGAGGGTGGCGGCAAAGTACAGCCCCACGTCCACCTCTTCCAGCACGCTGGGCCGTCGGGGCCGGATGAGATCTGTCTGCCAGAGGCCTGTAAGCAAAGAACGGATCCGTGTGACGATCTTCTCCCGCTCGCGCGGAAGAAGGTCAGCATCGTCCCGCTGGGCGAGCAACTGCCGCAGCAGCCTGACCTTCGTGCGAACCGAGCGGCGCTTGGCCTCCGTGGGGTGGGCGGTGAACACCAGTTCAATGGAGAGCATGTCCAGGAGGGCCTGGCTTCCCTTCGCATCCAGGCC
>PMZS01000062.1 GCA_003170115.1 Spirochaetaceae bacterium | reverse complement strand
GGCTCGACGAGCCACATCGCCGCCGCGTGGATCGCCCGCGGCGACCTTGCCCGCGACACCGGCGATCCCGTGGCAGCGGCCGAGCTCTACCGCCGCGCTGCAGATGCCCTTCAGGACTTCCACTTCTGACGCAACGGAGGAGGTGAATCGCATGCATCGGATCATGTTCCTGAGCCGCCTGGTGCTGCCGGCTCTCGCGCTGGCCGCACTCCTCGGCCATCTGAAGTTGGGTACGGGCCTCGGTGGCTTCTCGACCGGGATCTAAGGGGACAACACCTTTTCGGGGAATGTGGCGAGCGCGGCGGCGACCATGGGTCGTCGTCGCGTTCAGTCTCTGTAGGGGTGCTGAACGGCCGGGAGGACGCGGCCTCGTACCTCGCCGAGCGTGACGGCGCCCGCGCCGCCGCGAAGGACGACCTCGTCGCCGTCTTCGAGGAACGTCCGCTCCGACCCGTCCGCGAGTCGGACACTGAGCCCGGTGGGCGTGAAAGCAGCCTCGATGATCGAAGAGTCGGAAGGGCTGAGCCAGCGCATGATTTCCCGCGCCGCGTCCATGGGGAAATCCCGGAGCACCGAGGATCCGCCGAACCTCTTCGGCAGCGAGTCCCGGCCCAGGGGAGACGTGAGGGCGCAGAGAATGGGCAGCAGGGCGTCCCTCGTCGGCAGTGGAGGAATTGAACCGCCTCCCGGCACGGCCACGGGCGACGAGGTGAGGAATCCGCCGTTTCCCTCCCAGCCGGCCTCCCGGAGGGCGGCGATGACGTGGGGGGAGCCGATCCGGGTCTTCACGAGCTGGATTCCGCCGACGCGGCAGAACTCGTCAACCGCGTCGTTACAGCTTATGGGAACGGCGACGTGACGGACACCGAGGAACCGTGCCGCCAGAATACCGAGGAGATCGCCCGGGATGAAGCTCACGCGGCCGGCATCCACCGCCAGGAAGAGGGGACGGTCACCGTCTCCATCCGTGGAGACGACGGCCGCCAGCGCCGTTCCGCCGTGTGCATCGACGAGCGCCTGGAGGGACTGGATCATCTGCTCGTTCACCGCCTCGGTGTCCACGGGCACGAAGGTCTCGCTCCGCCCCGCGCTCACCACCTGCGCGCCGAGCTCCCTGAGCACGCGCGCGAGCAGCTCCCGGCCGACGGCGGAGTGCTCCCAGATCAGCACCCGCTTTCCGGACAGCGCCCCGCGAGGAAACGCGGAGGCATACCGACGGATGTACTCTTCCCCTGCCTCGGGATCCGGCTCGGGGACGGCCACCCTGCTCTCCGGCTTGAGCATCCCGCGCTCATCGAAAATGCTCTCCTCGAAGGGCCTCCCGTACTCTGCACGGCGAGCCTCCGCGACCGCGGCGAGTATGGGCTGCTCATCGGACTTCATCACCTCGCCGGAGGGACTGGTGAACTTCAAACCGTTCCTGTCGAAGGGAATGTGGCTGCCAGTCACCATGATCGCCGGCGCCGAATGCCGCATCGCGTGCAGCACGAGGGCCGGCGTGGGGATCTTGCCGAGATTGGAGAGGACCAGCCCCGCGTCCGTCACGGCGCGGCATACCGCCTGCAGGATGTCGCCGCGAAAACCCTCCTCGGGCACGATCGTCGAGGTACTTGGCCGCAGGTCACCCGCGGCGAACACGGTCCCCCCTTTCACGAGCCTGCCTTCTTTCAGGAGCCAGGCGAGGAAACCGCGCACGTTGACGTAGGCTTCCAGATTCGTGATGTCCTTCACGAGTCCGCGGAGGCCGCTGGTGCCGAAGGCGAGCTCCACGGGCTCGTAGGAGAGGGACTTGCGGAGGGTGGTGACGACCGTTTTCTTCTTTTTCACGATAGTCGGAGTGTAGCCGAAACGCGTCTCCGAATCCACGCTGCATGATATATTTCCCATATGGGCTCGACGCTCCGCGTAGGCACCTGCAGCTGGAAATACCCGTCCTGGAACGGCCTGGTCTACTCGAAGGCGGCGGGCATAGACTACCTGTCCGAGTACGCGGCCCGCTACGACACGGTGGAGGTCGACCAATGGTTCTGGGCGCTGCCGGAACCCGCAGCCGCTGCCCAGTACGCCTCGGTGACTCCCGACAGTTTCCGATTCACCGTCAAGCTTCCAAACATGCTCTCTCTCACTCACTTCTACCCGAAAAAAGGGGAGCCGGCCCCGCGGCCGAACCCTCAGTTCCTTTCTGCTCCTCTCTTTCAGGATGTTGTTGCGAGATTGGAATCCCTCTCGCCGAAGATCGGGATGCTCATGCTGCAATTCGAATACCTGAAAAAACAGAAGATGGCGTCGCAGGAGGAGTTCCTGCGGCACCTGGGCAGGTTTTTCGATACGATTCCCCGGTCACTTCCCATTGCCGTGGAGCCACGGAATCCCCGGTGGATCGACCAGCGCTATTTCGAGTTCCTTGCGGAAAGGGGGCTCTCCCACGTCTTCCTTCAGGGGTATTACATGCCTTCGATTTTCGAGACCTGGCAGAGATTCGGCGGGCTCGTCCGCGATTCCATGATGCGGGACATGAAGGATCGAAGCCTGACAATCTACCTCAACATCAACAACCACTTCGAAGGAAGCGCGCCGCTCACCATCGAGCGCCTGCGTGAGCGCGGGCTGTTCGACGGAGTGTAGACGCCCGATGCCACGTGCACGCGACGCCCGATTCCTGATTCCCCTTGTTTTGACCCTGCTCGCCGGGACTTGCGGGATCGCCGAAGGCCAGGGCGTGGATCTTTTTCCCGCGCCGGGCAGCACGAGCACCGGAGAGAGCGAGATCAAGGCGCTTGCCGCGGCATTCCCCGACCGGATCAGCAATGCAACACCGCGTGACGGTGACTGGACACTGAGCGTGGACGACAGGTTGTTCTTCTGGGCGCACGGCCGTCTCCTTCCCCAGTCGGAACGCGGGGACTGGGAGAAGTACGCAGGGTACCGCTTCTACCGCTACGCCTTGGGGGAGCTCCCTCCGCTCCCGAACCTGGACGGCGAGAGCGCTGCCAGGCTCAGGGAACTCCTGGAAGCCTCCCGGGCGCGTCCGCCGCGTCGTTCAGAAGTGTTCCTGGAGAGCCTGTTCAGGGCCGGTTCACGCGCGGAGACTCTGAAGAGGATAGTACGGGTGGATTTCCTCGGATTCTCCGTGCAAGTCCACGAGCGCATTGCCGAAGCCCTGCGGGACGTTGCCCGTGAATGCGAAGCCCTGCGCAGCTCGAACCTGCGGATTGCCGCGTTTTTTTCGGGCCTTGCGGAGATCGACGGCTTCAATTACAGGGACGTGGCGGGGACTTTGTCGCGCAGCTACCACAGCTACGGTCTTGCCCTGGACCTGATACCGAAAAACTACGCCGGCAAGATTCCCTACTGGCGCTGGGTGATGGAAAGGGACGATCGGTGGTGGGCCACGCCCTATAAGCGGCGCTGGTCCGTTCCGCAACAGGTCGTGGTCGCCTTCGAACGCCACGGTTTTGTATGGGGCGGCAAATGGCTTTTCTTTGACACCATGCATTTCGAATACAGGCCTGAAATACTTCTGCTCGCCCGTCCTACAGCTCCTTCGCCAGCCTCGCCGTGACCTCCGGCCGGAGGAAGGAGTGTCGGAGGGCGGCGCTGTTCATCACTGAGAACTCTGCTTCGCCGAAGCCATACTCGCGCGCGCACACCTCGTACTCGTTCACGAGGTCGATGCCGAACAGGTTCGGATCGTCCGAGTTCAGGCAGACGGGGACCCCGGCCCGGTAGAGCGCGGGAAGGGCCGGTACGGCATTGGTGATCCAGTTGGACGTGGGGCTCACCTCGAGCAGGACGTCCTGGTCCGCCAGCCGGCGCATGAGGTTCGGGTCTTCGATGCTGCGGATTCCGTGCCCGATGCGCGAGGGACGATAGATATCCAGGGCCCGCGCCACGTGCGCGGCGTCGGTGTTCTCACCGGCGTGAATGGTGATGCCCAGGCCGGACGCCCGTGCTTCCTCCACGAGCGGAGCGAGCGCCCGGGGATCGAACCCCGCCTCACTGTCGGCCAGGTCAAAGCCGCAGATGCGCGAGGCCCCCGGGGCGCCGCCTGAGCGCCATCGGATGATGTCCCGCGTGGCAGCCGCGTTCTCTTCCGCCGTGTAGCCCCGCGGCAGTATCCCGATGAGCCCCACCTCCACGGGCCATGCCGCCATGCGCTTGAGCATCCCGTCCAGAATGGCGCCGATGATCTCATCGTTGGTAATCGTCTTTCCCCTGGCAATGAATGCGGGGGCGAATCTCAGTTCGAGGAGGCGCACGCCGTCATGCCATGCATCCTCGATATTCTCCCGGGTGATCCGGCTGATCGCCTCGAAGGAGCAGAGGGCGGACTGCTGGGTGGCGAAGCAATCCAGCACGCTCTGGAGGCTCTCCCGCGGCGTGCGGAGAACGGCTTTTCGCTGAAGCTCTTCGAATGACCGAACCCCGAGATCCAGGCCGTGTTCCTGCGCGAGCTCCCAGATCGTGGAAATGCGCACGCTGCCGTCCAGGTGGCGGTGCAGCTCGACCTTGGGAAGCTTTCGGAGAATGTCGTCAGCCGACATGGCGGCGAACATACACCATGTGTGGACAGTATGACGAGCCTCAATTAGGATACCTCGGAAGGTTTCATGAAAGTTGTTCACGTTCTCCCGGTACTCATCCTTCTTGCGCTTGCGGGGTGTGCGAGCCGGTTGTTCGTGCCCGTTCCCGTTGTCGGAGGGGAGTTCCGGATTCCCCCCGGTTTCTTCATCGTCGGGTACTTTCCGTCATGGTCCGGAGAGCCCGCCGACATCCAATACCCGGCCCTGACGCACATCAACTATGCGTTCCTGCAGCCGACCAGGGACGGGGGTTTTCAGGCCGTCGCCAACCCCGAAAAGCTGAGCGAGATCGTTGCAATCGCCCACGCGTACGGCGTCAAGGTCCTCGTATCCCTCGGCGGGGACAACGACGGCAAGACCGCCGCGTTCGAAACCATCGCCGCGGATGCCGGCATCGCCTCCGTCTTTGTCGACAACACCCTGTCCCTCGTGAATGACTTTCAGCTCGACGGTATCGACATGGACTGGGAGTTCCCGGGCCTGGACACCGCGGACAACTACGCGGCACTCATGCACTCCCTCGCCGAAAAGCTCCATGCGGCAGGCAAGCTACTCACCGCCGCCGTCAGCGCGGGCGCTTACCACGGCGGTGCGATCCGAGACAGCGTCATCGCCGACGTGGACTTTTTGAACATCATGGCGTACGACGACGGCTACCGTCAGCCGGGGGTGCATCATTCCACCTACGAGTTTGCGTTCGCCGCGATGCGGTATTGGCGGAACGACAGGAATGCTCCGGCATCAAAAGTGGTTCTCGGAGTGCCCTTCTACGGCCGCAGCCTCAAAGACCGGCATTCGCGAACTTTTAAAAACATCTTCGCCGGCGATCCCGATGCCCCGGGCAAAGACGTCTCGGGAGAGTTCGGCTACAACGGATTCGCCACGCTTCGCGACAAGACACTGCGGCTCGCGCACAACCTTGGAGGCGGCATCATGATCTGGCAGATCGCCCAGGACGCCCCTGGCACCGCATCGCTGCTCAACTCAATATTCGACGCGGTGAAGGCACCCCGCTAAAGCACCGGCACGCCCTCAAGGTGGTGTCCTGGGACGTGGCGCCTTAGGCTCCCGGATGCTATACTCTTCTCAATGTCCTCCGCAGAAAAGGTAAAACCAACTTTCAAAGACGGTCTTCTGCGCCAGGGTGTCCCCGCCGAGGAGATTCAAAAAGTCTATCGGAGCCTCAGGGAGAAAGGCTACGGGGAAGAAGAGGCGAGAAGACGCTCCCGTGCGGCGATAGAGCGATTGAAGAACATCAGGGACATGGAGGAGCGGCGCCGCAACGTGCTTGCCGCCAAGGGAGAAATCGCGGCCGGATCTGCTCGCGCAGGGCCTGGCTCCCCCGCCCCTGAGGCCGAGCCGGGAAAGCGTGCCGTGGACTGGGTGCCGGTGGTCCCGCCTTGGCTGCGGCGGCGGATCAACAGGTACGCGTACAGGAACGGCTTCCTCATCACGCGCCTGCCGCAGCGCTTCGACGATTTCATGAGCCACTTCAACCATGTGCGGCCGGACCTCGCCAGCAGGCCGCTTCTCGCGCTCCTGGCTGACGAGCAGGGATTCCACGGTGAAAACCCCTTCCGCCTTTCATTCATCGATACACTCGATGCGCTGAGCGAGAGCGCCGGGAGGCTCATGGGACAGAGGGGCTCCGGCTCCCCTTCGCACACACAGGAGGAGATACTCGCGGATCTGCGCACGCGCGAGCCG
>PMZS01000320.1:3713-16168 GCA_003170115.1 Spirochaetaceae bacterium | reverse complement strand
GTTCAACCCGAAAGCGCAACGGTAACAGTCTGCCGGCACGATGTGCGATACGGGCATCAACATGGGAGTCTGGACTGTTCTTCGATTTGTCTTTCCGGAAATGGCATCTGCAGCGAGCGTATTGCCATGGAAACTCTGCCAGCGAGAAATCGACCGGTATTTCGAATCCTTGCCGGTGCACACGAAATATTGCCGAGCGATCTTAAGGGCATTTTCGATGGCTTCCGAACCTCCGCTGCACAGCATCACCCGGGTGTAATCTGGAGGCACCATGGAAATCAGTTTCTTGCAAAACTCGATTGATGGTCGATTCAAGAAATGCTGGGGCGGCGGATAGGCAATTTCTTTAGCTTGAGCGGCCATCGCTTCTGCGATCTCGTCCACACCGTGTCCAATTCCAGTGACATTTGCTCCAGCGCAAGCATCGAGATATTTTTTCCCTTCTTCATCCCAAACCCACGATCCCTTCCCCCGGATTGCAATGGGATAATCAGTCTCGAGATCTCTGGCGAAAAGAAAATGTTCGTCAAGCTTCATTCTATAGCTCCTTCGGAAGGATAGATCTCAGCGAGGTGCTTCTCCATACCGCGCGCACATATTCAACGGCTTTTTGAATCCCTTCCACTCCTAATCCGCTCGCCTCTTCGATACTGATGAACCCTTCGTACCCAAACTCGTGTAATCGGGAAAAGAGGTCACGAAAAGGGACAATTCCGGTGCCAATCAGGGTAGGCCGGAGGGCGCCCTTCTCTCGAATGTCAGCGGCATGGACGCACACCACTCGATCGAGGACCTCCTTCAGAATCGCCATTGGATCGTCCCCAAAAGCAAGCGGATTCGCAGTATCGAAAAGAATACCGATCGGGGTATCCTTGATTCCCTCCGCGATTTCCAGGAACACGTCGGTGGGGTGGGAAAAGTCGGCGTATTTCCAAACTCCGGGTTTGGAATGGTTTTCAAACGCCAACCCGATCCCTTCCGATTGGGCTGTGCGAGCGGCGTCATGAAAGGCCTCCAGGACCCATGCGGTGCCCACCTTCTTCTCGATGCCCGGGTGTGCCTGGCCGGCAGTAATACGTACCAGCTTCGCCCCCAACAGCGAAGCGGCGCCGATGTCCGCTTTCAATTGAGAGAGCTGCCTTCTGCGCTCACTCGAATCCGGATGGGTAAGATCCGGATACGTGTTGCATACCGCTATCTGCATCCCGCTTGCCTCGATGTCCTCGCGGATATTTCGGAGGTACTCGAGGTTTCTGCTTTTTAAGAACAGGATACTGATGTCGATCGCATCGAGAGCCATGCCCGCAGCCATCAAGGACCATTCTTTGAGGGTCGTTGCATCCGACAGGATAGAAGGGAACAATGAGACCGGCAGGCAGCTCAGTTTCACAGGCCACCCCAATGGATCATCGGGTGGCCGGCCACCGGGGAGCGAAACGTTGCAATCTTGCTGCCTGTCAAAGTCCCGATATATACGGTCCTCAAATCGGGCGAGCCAAAAGCCACGCTGGTCATCCACGGAGTGAATGGGCTTTCGCAATCCTTCATCTTTTGTTCGGTCAGCGTGTGATTGCGGTAGCTTCTGTCGATTTCAGCAATTTTTTCAGGATTACCGTCGTCGTAGATGATACGCAAGTTTCCCTCGGGCGTGATGGCGAAGATTTTTTCCCCAAATACGATCGTTCCCCAGAGATTGCCAAACGCGTCGAATGCGATCCCGTCTGGGAATCCGCCTGGCCCCAGGTCCGAAGGTCCAAAGACTTCCCGCCCCGTCAAAGATCCCTCTTCCCCCACTTTCAGCCGGCTGATGCACTTGCCAGCCGTTTCCGCCACATAGAGGTACTCTTCCTTGGCATCCAGGCGCACCTCGTTTGTATATCGAAAGCCCTCGGCGACAACTCGGATCCCTTTGTCGTCGATAAGGGCGATATAACCGTCCGCGACTTCCGGGTACATGCCTTCAATCCAATCTTTCTTCATCGTCGAGAGCGTAAGCCACAAACGGTGCTTGCGGTCTCGGAGGACGAAATTGAGCTCGCCGAGCTTCTGTCCATCGATTTGATCATAGATGACGCGCGTCTCTCCATTTCGCCTCATGATCTCGAGCGACTCAGTTCCGTAATTGGCGATCAGCAGATCCCCATTGGCCGCGAAGGCCATGCCGTTGGGTATGCTTTTTTTGCATTGAGGCCCAGGGGCGCCGGTCAAAGTTGCCCCGGTCTGGCGAATGAGCTCCTGGGAGCCGTCCGGGAGGATCCGGACGACGCCATTGCGTTCATCGGACAGCCATAGCGTGCCATTTCTTTCACAGAGCACGCATTCGGGCCTTTTCAGGTCGGTGCCCAGGAACTTGATGTCCTCTCTGCGGATCGAAAAACCATCAATTGGATTTTTCGCCAACGGCAGCCTCCTCTGCGAGAAACGATCCTTTGCCGCAAGCAAGTCTCATGGTATGGCCTTCTCCCGGATCGTCAGGACGGCAACCAGGACAAGCAGACCCATGATCACGTCTCTGGCCGCGATCGGGATCATGGTTCCGGAGATGAGAGTACCCATCGCGGTAAGAAGCACTGCGCCCCCGAAAATCCCCAGATAGTGCCCCCTGCCTCCGGTGGCCAGCGTACCGCCCACGAAGACCACGGCAATCGTCGGTAGCAAATAGGGTCTCCCCATGCTCAAGTTGGCAAAGTTTGTAAATCCGGCCAGGAGGACTCCAGTGAGGGCAGAACATAAACCGCTGAGGGCATAAGTGATGATGAGAGTCATGCCGACCCGGACGCCCGAGAGTCGCGCGACCGTCTTGCTGTTGCCAATGGCGAGGATCCACCTGCCGAATTGTGTACGGGTCAGCAAAAAGATACCTGCGATCACCCAGATCATCAGGAAGAACACCGAGGGAGAAAACCCGAGAATATGGCCGTTCACGAACCAGATCAAAGACGGGGGGACCACTCCGATGACCTTGCCACCGGTATAAATCAGCAAAACGCCATGGATGATGCCGTCCATGGCCATCGTCATTATGATCGGCGGAATGCTGAACAGCACGATCCCGAGTCCATTCAACGCTCCTACGGCCGCTCCCATCAACAACACCACGGGAATGGCCCAGGCCGCGGATAGATTGGATCCCATCGAAAGCCCCGCCAGCAGCACGCCGCTGAAAGAAATCAGCTGGGCAATGGAAAGATCAAACCCTCCGGTCATGATCACCAAACCTTGCCCCAGGCCCAACACTGAGAGGAATACCGACAACCTGAGAAGCGAATTGACGTAGTTTTGGTTCACAACCTTTCGGCCGAAGACAATATAGGTGGCGGCCAAAATGAGGATCAGAAATGCATAGGCCGGCAACACTAGCCGGAGCGTATCCCGGTTGCGGGTTTTCCATTTCTGCCACCAAGAGCCCTGCAGCTCGTCATTCTCTCTCATCCGCCAGTTGATGTCAGAAAGGCGTGGACGGGCTTCATGGAAGAGCGCGCTCCGTGCTTTTCGATCCTCCCAGAGGGATTTCCATTTCGCTGAGGCGAACTTCACGTAGCTGAAAATAGAAGATCCCCGGGTAAAGGAACTTCCCAGAATCGCAATGATCAACACCATGCTTTCCGCAATGGTGATGTAGTAAAGCGGCACTTCCATGATCAAGAGAAGATTCACGATC
Organism: Spirochaetaceae bacterium; assembly: GCA_003170115.1. Classification (GTDB taxonomy): domain Bacteria; phylum Spirochaetota; class Spirochaetia; order SZUA-6; family Fen-1364; genus Fen-1364. Next base: position 12,507 of record PMZS01000320.1, on the reverse strand, counting down.
ATCAGTATGGTACAGGCTCCCAAAATCGTGCCGACGCACCCACCCCGACCGCCGCTCAAAACGGTGCCACCCAGAATCACCGCCGCGAAAACCTGAAGCAGCATCCCGCTTCCGATCAGCGGCTGTCCGTTTCCTACTTGGGCACTCAGGAAGAGCGCGCCAGCCCCGTAGAAGCACCCGGACAGAACAAAAGCCAAAAAACGAATCCTTCGGACGGGAATGCCGTTCGCCTGGGCAGCAAGAGCGTCGCTGCCGGTTGCATACAGACCAGTGCCGAAACGAGTCCTTCGAATCGCCGTCCAGATGAGAGCTGCGATCAGCAGAACCAGGACCGGGGATGGCAGAACTCCCGGTATCACGTTACCGTTGAAGAGCTGCATAAACGACTTGGGGATATTCCCGCCCGGGTTGGGAGAAATCAGGAGTGTTGCTCCCTCCACGATGAACATGGTGGCTAACGTGACAACAACGGATTGGATGCGCATGAATGCGACAAAAAAGCCATTGAACGCCCCGATGGCGGCGCCAATGAGAATAGCCGCGATCAACCAGATGATAAAGGAATCGGCACGATCTCTAATATTGTAGGCGACGATCACGTTGATGAAGGAGATCACCGGCCCCGCTGAAAGGTCAAACTCCCCGCAGAGAATTATTATCGTTTCTCCCATGGCCGTCAGGGCAAGCGGGCCGACATTGGCAGCCAGGTGACTGATGTCAGAATAGCTGATGGAACGGGGGATAACAATATTCACGACGATGAAGAAAAGAGAAAAAACGACCACGGCGATCAGAAAGCCTGATGACCGTCTCGCATTCAAGGACAGACGGGTCAGGGCAAAGAAGTTTTTTTGAGCCAGCATCCTGTCTTTACTCCGTATTACGACACGGCGTCCGAAGGTACATTGCCAAGGGCCGCTCTCATCACGCTTTCTTCGGTCAGCTCTTCGCGTGTCAGCTCTGCAACGATAGTGCCCCGGTACATCACCAGGACCCGGGTGCACAGACCTACCAGCTCGGGAACCTCGCTGGAATAAAACAACACCGCTCCCCCCTCGCGGGCAAGCTCGCCAATGAGGCTGTAGNNATCTCGTACTTTGTTCCAACATCGACCCCCCGAGTCGGATCCAGCATCAGCATCACCTGACCACCGGTTATCAACCACTTGGCAATTGATATTTTTTGCTGGTTGCCACCCGAAAAGGACGCGCACGATTTATAAAGAGCCCGGGGGTGGACATTCAGCCGGGAGAGGGTCATGTCCACAGCGGATTGTTCCGCCTTGAGATTCAACCACCCTAGATGGGAAAAGCGCTTTAGAATCGGAAGGGACACGTTGACGCTGCCCGATAGTTCTGGAAAAATCCCCTCTGTCTTCCGGTCCTGTGGGACCATGCTGATGCCAATACCAGAACGGATCGCATCAACCGGAGACGCCAGCGTGATTTTCTTTCCGTTTCGCTCGATGGTTCCTTCGCTGACGATGATATCGCCGAAGAGCGCGTGAAAGAGCTCAACCTGCCCCATGCCCTGAAGGCCCGCGATACCCAGAACCTCTCCAGGCCACAGATCGAAGGAAATACCGTTCAGATGGTTCTGAAGTTGTAAGTTCCTGCAGGAAAAAGCCGGATATCCTTTTTCTCCTGGCGGTCGGGTGGGCTTGGCTGGAAAAATTGCATCCAGGGAACGCCCGATGACTAGACGGACGATTTCCTCATCGCTGCAGTCATCCGTTTTGAAGGTCGCAATGTTCTTGCCGTTTCTGAGGATGGTTATCTTCTCACAGAACATCCTGATTTCGGCCAGACGGTGGCTGATGAAAATTATGGCCACTCCGTCATCGCGTAACCGGGCAATAAGCTCACTCAGCCATTTCACGTCGCTGCTGAGAAGGGCGGAGGTCGGCTCATCCAGGAGAAGGATCCGGGGCTTTCGGGCGATCGCCCGGGCGATCTCGATTTTTTGCCGGGTTGCCAGGTCAAGATTCCTCACTTCGGTGTGAGGACTCACGCTTTCGAGTTTGTATCTCTGCAGATGCTCCTTCACCAGTTCATCAGCCTTTCGATTGCTGAGAAAACCAAAAGCGTTCAAGGGCTGATAAGGGAGAAGCATGTTCTGGCCAACGGTCAAATCGGGTATCAGCGATATTTCCTGATACGCCGTTTGTATGCCTAGTCGGTGGGCCACCTGCGGGGTGGATAGTTTCACCGGCACACCAAAAACCTTGATCGTCCCGGAATCTGCCTGGACCAATCCACTTAAGATTTTGACGATGGTCGATTTGCCTGCGCCGTTCTCCCCGAGGAGGGCATGGATTTCCCCTTCATGGATACTCATTGATACGTCATCCAGGGCAATCGTCGCATCGTAGCGCTTGGAAGCGGATATCACTTCGATCGCCGGAGTCTTGGGGTCACTCATCTCTCGCTCCCGACGTCATACAGCCGTACCATGCAAAGGAGCATAATCAGGGGGAAAACAACAACGTGTTTTCCCCCATTTGCTACAATAGCCGAAAATCAGTCCGGCTCGCCGAGAAGTGACGCGTTCAGCCCCAATCCCAGCTCATCCAGATAGATATCCGTGTTCCAGGTCGGGGAAACGAGGGTCGGCGAAAAGACATTCGCCCCATTTTTCAGCTCCTCGAAACTCCCATCCTTCGCCATCTTGACTTTGCCCGTAACCGCGGTCTCCGATTGAACGATAGTGTGCTGGGGAACTGTTTTCCCATCAAGGATATCCATGCACAATTTCACCGCGAGGGCTCCCTGATAAGGGGCGGTTCCGATGGAAATGCTCCGCATCCCGTACGCGCCATCCACCGTTCCGGGAGGAAGCATCATAATGCGCTGCCCATTTTCCGCTTCCCCGGCGATCGGCAAAAGCTTCTCGGGCGAGCGGCCAGCTTCGATTTGCATGAGAGCCAGCGTGTAGCCGCCGTATTGTGTGATGATCCCGTCGATGTCATCCCACGAGTGGGTCGCCAATACCTCAGTCATTCGTGCTCTTGCGGCAGTCTGACTCCACTCGCCGTTGACAGAGGCGATGACTTTGATATTGGGGTACTTCTTGAGAACGTTATCGATTCCCTGTTCGACTTCCGTATTGAAAAGTGTCCCCGGAATTCCTGTTACGCGTACGATGTTGCCTTTGTATTTTATCTCCTTGGCCAGCCATTCCATTCGTGTTTCGCCCATCTTGATGGCATCCGTTCCCATCGAGTGCGCGCTCGGTTCCTCGACCTTGCCGTCAAGACAGTAGACGACGATCCCTTTGTCGGTTGCGGCCTTGATGGCCTGATCCAAAGCGGTCGGCGAGATCGGGTATATGATGATGGCGTTGGCGCCGGCCTTCACCATCGCCTCGATCTGCTGGATCTGTTTCTGTGCATTGTCACCGGATACCTGGATCTTCAAGTCGATTTTGTCGCGATATTCAGGTTTTTTGGTCATGGCGACCAGCATATTCTGACAGCTGGTCATCCATTCGTTGCCGATGACGCTCAAGCTGAAGTAAAACTTGTACTTTTTGCCCCCTTCCGGTTGTGCCGCTTTGCCGCCAGCTTCCTTCCCCCCTGCCGCGAATGTCAACGAGGAAAGCATGACGAAAACCATGGCCAAAACACCCAGTTTCGTTCTCATAAAAGCCTCCTTGTTCAATAAGACTTAATTGGGTAATGACCTCGCGCCCAATGCCGCCCAGTATAAGCGACATCTCCCGAGCTGTCAACAAAAATATTTGATATGTGATCACATATCATAGAGGATTCCCGCTCGTTCTGGGCTGTCAATTTCGGGCCGGCATCGACCGTGCACACCACTGGACAATACGGCGGTTGTCGAACGAGAATATGGGAAGAGGAGTCGAGCAATGAAGCCCAGGATGTTTGCCGCCGCCGCGGCGCTCGCCCCGTTTCTTCTTATGAGTTGCATGCTCCTGCCCCCGCTGTCCAGCGACGACCTGCCACTGGAGAATGTGATGCCGGCGCTCATGGCGCCGTCCTATTCGGATGGCACTCCTCCGACAGCCGAGCGCCTGAGGGATCTGGATCCGGAGGAACGAGCGGTCTACGAGGTGTACAGGGCGGTGAACCGCGGGGTCGTCAACGTCACGTCGGTCAGCGTGGCCTACAACTGGTTCCTCCAGGCGGTTCCGCAGGGGGGAACAGGATCCGGATCGATTCTCGACCAGGAGGGGAATGTCCTCACCAACTTTCACGTGGTAAAGGGAGCGGTGCGGCTTTTCATCACCTTGTACGACGGGTCGAACTTCGATGCAAGGGTCGTCGGGGTGGATCCGGAGAATGACCTGGCGGTCGTCCGCTTCGATCCAGCCGGCCGCGAGCTCACTACCGTGACGATCGGGGTATCCGAAAGCCTTGTTGTCGGCCAGAAAGTGATCGCACTGGGCAACCCATTCGGCCTGCAGCGGACCCTGACCGTCGGGGTCGTCTCCAGTCTCCGCCGTCCTATCCAGACCGCTGAGGGCTTCCTCATGCGCGATCTCATCCAGACCGACGCCGCGATCAACCCGGGGAATTCCGGCGGACCTCTCCTGAATCTCGCGGGGAGCATGATCGGCATCAATACAATGATCGTGGCTCCGGCGGGCGGAAACGTCGGTATCGGGTTTGCCGTCCCCATCGACATTGCGCGGCGGGTGGTTTCCGACATCCTGTCCTCCGGGGCAGTCCGGCGGGGCTGGGTCGAGTTCGAGCCGGTGCCGATTTTCCCCGCCCTGGCGCAGAGGGCAGGCATTCCCGTCACCAAGGGAATCCTGGTCTCGCGGGTGGTCCCGGGCGGCAACGCGGAGAAGGCCGGCCTGCGTGGCGGGGATCCATCACGGTACTTGACGATGGGAGGTCGGACGGTCTACCTCGGCGGTGACGTCATCCTGAGCATCGAACGCCTCCCCGTCTGGACCGTCATGGACCTGCTCGGCGCTCTCGAAAGCACCCACCCGGGAGAGACCATCCGGCTGGAGGTTCTTCGGGGAGGACAGAAGATCATGATCCCGGTCGTGCTCGCCGCTCGACCGCCCGCGGCTGGCGGGTAGATCGAAGCGCCGCGGCTTCCTTACTCCACCGGAATATGATGTACGGCCGCGGGGTTGCGGAAAAGCATTTCCTCCGCCACCTCGCCAACCGCCTGGAAATCGCCGTGCATGGGAGAGTTTCGGTCCTCGACGAGCGCGGTCAACGCGTCCGCGAGCGCCAAACGCATCGACCGGTATTTTGCGGCAAGCATCTCCACGAAGCGCGCATCGGTGAATCCGCAGGCGATGGAAGACAAGGGCCCCATGCTGATCTGGTCCTGGATCATCTCCGCGATCTTGTGCCGGCGGAAGAAATGCCACCATGGCCCGGCTGAGATGTTGCCGACCTGCTTGGCCGCATTGGCCATGTCGGAGTACAGCGCCTCGTGGGCGCAGATGTATTCGAAATGGACGTTCGGGTACCGGATCCAGACCGGGTACTCGTCCTGCGGGAGACGGGGAATCGGGACCGGAAAGGATTGAATCTCGCGTGCCCAGTCCATGAAATGCCGCGCTCCGCCGCAGAGCTGGATGCAGCACCCGAAGCGCGCCCCGGACTCCTTGTGCTCCCTTCCGATGTCCTCCAGAGCCTCCAGCATGGCCTCGGCGACGCAGGAAATGACCTGGTCCCGCAGGGCGCCGTCAAGCTGGGCTTTATGGTGGCGGATTGCAAGATCCACGGAAGACCGGGAGTACGGCCTGCTGAAGCGAAACTCCTCTGACTGGAAGCCGTCGACGTACAGGATCCGGCTCTTCGGGTTGGTCCGGGGGCTGCGGAGGATCGAGAAGAAGAAGCCGTGAATCGCCTCCTTCAATTGATCCACCGAAGAGATGTCGCACTCCAGGTATTCCTCCAGGTGCGGAAGGTACTTCTCGGCCTGGTACTTGTGCCCCTGCGTGAAAAGGCCGAAATCCGTGGCGCGCTCGGGCCAGAGAAGACCGTTGAAGTCGAACATCGACCATGCTTCAGGATGCGTTGCAAGGGAGAGGTCGACCTGTCGGGGACGAACGGGCGGGGCCAGCGGGATCTTGTCCCGGTTTTCAATGCTCGTGACGTACGCCCTGACGTGATGTCGAGACAGCACCTTCCCGGAGAACCCGGGATCGCGTCGTGCCCGCTCGACGGAGCGCCAGACCAGGTCGAAATGCGCGGGATCCAGCGGATCGATGTCTTCGGTAACCCCCTCGTACAGCCGGAACATGATTCTGAGCCACCCCGCGTACTCGGAATAGCGGCTGTCGCGGAGCTGCTCCAGGAGAAAGCGACCGGCCTTCTTCCGTGAATCGACGGAATTGTCGCCGATCAAGCTGATTGCATCGTCGAGCCGATTGTTCGAGCCTTCGACGATTTCCGCGAACCACGAGTAGAACAGGGCGTGGGTCGGGTCCAGCATCGATCGGCGGGACAGGCGCCCGGCGGAGACAGCCTGGGAGATCACCTCGCTGGATGGGCGATTGAACGCCGCCTGCGTGCCGGAAAGGTTTGCCCCGGCCATTTCCGGGGTGAAGTCGGTGATGTCGTCCTGGATGTGCGTGTGCGCGTCCACGACCGGAGTCTCTTCGATGATCCGGGAAACCCGCTGCCATGCCTCGCTGTTGTTCGGTGTCCACATGGCCTAGAACTCCCGCAGGCTCTCGTCGATGCCTTTGCGCATCTCGAACCACCAGTCCAGCGCTGCTTCCTCCCTGTCGGCGTCGAACCGTGCGATCCATTCAAGAAGCTTCGGGTCCTTTTCCCCTTCCACGTCGCGCATCCGCGTGAGAAAGGTCCGCACGAAATCGATATCCCTGTCGGACTCCCAGTACACCGAGGCGTTGCGCGAGTTGATCCTGCTCGCCGTCACTGCCGCGGAGGCAAGGAGCTGGTCTTTCATTCCGTAGAGGCTGCCGAATATGTCTGGCACAGTCTCCTCCGCCCACCCACGGTGGAAGCGGCAGAAGCCGGCCGTGTCCATGATCAGCTCCTTCTGGAAGCGTTCGGCGCACATGCGTCCCAGTGCCCGGGGCGGCGCGAAGGCGTTGCCGTAGTACATGTAGTACTTGCCCGCGATGGCCATTGGCGCGAGCACCCCCGGCGTCCAGTACTGGTTGGGAACCATCCAGCCCTGCCGGCCGAAGGACATGAACACGAACGAGTCCAGGAGGCGAAGCCCGCGATCCCGCGAAAGCCTCCTTCCCCATTTTCGTGCGCCATCCGACATGTCCATGACGCCCCGGCGCAGGATCATGGAGTCCAGGAGCTCTACCCCGAGCTCCGCGTTGTGGGCCGAATCAGCAACGGGATCGAAACCTTCCACGGTCCAGCGCGGGGTGCGGGTGACACCGAGATCCTCTTTCGAGAGAGCCCCCGTGGCCAGGAGGTCCATCAGCCACGCCAGCACGCCTCCCACCGAGATGCCGTCGAAGCCGAGCGAGTCCGCGTGGTGGCAGAGCATTTCCGCGGCACGCTGGTCAAAAATCCCGCAGAGAGGACCCATGGCCTGGTAGGGCTCGTAGTCCTTCTTGAAATCGTCCTTCATCTTCTTGCAGACCGCCGCGCAGGGCTCGCCGCAGGTGTGCTGCCGCCGGGGGACAATGGTCTCCTCGTTGAACTGCTTCAGGTAGTGCCCGACGATGAGCCGCTCGTGCAGACCGAGCCGGTCCTTCTCCGTGTCGAAAATGCTGCGATAGTTGAAGGCCATGAGCCGGCCGCCGATGCCGGCGTAGTTCACACCGAAGGTGCCGCCCGTGTTGAACTTCGGGTCGAATCGGTACTTCGTCGTTGCTTCCAGGTCCTTTGCAAGGAGCCGCTGCTTGTATTTCGTCTCGAACCAGGCATCGGCGACCTTTCGGTCCCGGAAGTCCTCGTCTACGTACGTGCCGCCGTAGATCACCGCCGCGATCCCGTGCTCTCGGAGGAGCTTGCTGCCCATCCCGCCCCTGCCGGCCCAGGTGTCCACGGCGCTCAACCGTCCCTGGCTGATCGGCACCGAGACGATTCCCCCCATGTCGGTGGCCAGGGCCGCCGGCCCCGTGGCGAGGATCCTGGGATCCGTGGCGTAGCGCTTCCCGTACTTCTCGTAGACGTGATCCAGCATGGCGTAGGCGCCCTGGCGCCCGGTATTCCACACCGCCTGGGGATCAAGCGGCTCGAGCTCGACTTCCACCTCCTCCCCGCCGGTCCGGTTCAACAGCAGGACCGAGGGGACCGGGCACTTGCCGATGATCGACACGGAGTTGAGGCCAAGGTTGTCGAACACCAGCCCCGCACCGCCCATGGAGGAGACGTAGAATCCGCGCCAGCACGGGGAGAAGCCCGTGACGAACAGGCGGTTGGAGCCGGGAAAGATTGAGCCGGCAAANNATGTTGATGGACTGCGTGCGGGAAGAGAGGTGCAGCCCAAGGTCCACCGGTCCGAAGAACCTCCCCACCGGGTAGCGGCGCACCCGGTAGAATCCGGTCTGCGCATCCAGCAGGAGAACCTTCTGGTCCACGTGGCGTCTCCTACAGCACCCGCGGGTCGGCCCGGTCCAGAATCCCGGAAAGCGCCGCCCGGGCGTTTGCCATCCGCGACACGAAGATCATTGCCGCGATGATATACGGCTTCCAGCTCGCCTGCCGGTACAGCGGCGTGCGGAATCTCTCGAAGACCTCCCCGGTCACCTCCCCGCGGACGCAGCTCACGCCGCTGATATCCGCAGGCAGGCAATGCATGTACAAGGCATTGTTCGTCTTTGACATCAACTCTTTCGTGCACTGCCAGTCCTGGAACCGTGCGTT
>PMZS01000320.1:0-3676 GCA_003170115.1 Spirochaetaceae bacterium | reverse complement strand
GGCGCCCAGCTCTTGGGATAGACGAAGTCCGCGCCGTCGAAGGCCTCCTGCATGGATCCGCATACGCGGAATCCCCCTCGGGCCTCCCGGGCAAACTTTGCCGCTTTGTCCACGACATCGGGCATGAGGGAGTACCCTTCCGGGTAGGCGAGCCTGACGTCCATTCCGAAACGCGTGAACAGGCCGATGACGCCCTGGGGAACGGAGAGCGGCTTGCCGTAGGAAGGGGAATACGCCCACGTCATGGCGACCTTTTTCCCCTTGAGCTTTTCCACGCCCCCGGCTTCCGAGACGAGGTGGAGAAAATCCGCCATGGTCTGCGTGGGGTGATCGATGTCGCATTGGAGGTTCACCACGGTGGGACGCTGTTCCAGCACGCCATCCTTGTGCCCGTGCTCCAGCGCTTCAGCCACCTGTTTCATGTAGGTGTGGCCCTTGCCGATATACATGTCGTCCCGGATCCCGATCACCTCCGCCATGAAGGAGACCATGTTCGCGGTCTCACGCACGGTCTCACCGTGCGCGATCTGGGACTTGCCCTCGTCCAGGTCCGACACGGTCAGGCCCAGGAGGTTGCACGCGGAAGCGAAGCTGAACCGCGTGCGGGTGGAATTGTCACGGAAGAGGGAAACGGCAAGGCCGCTGTCGTAGATCCGGGGGGAAATGTTGCTCGTTCGCAGAGCTTTCAGGATCCGGGCGCACTGGAGAACCGCCTCCAGCTCCTCCCTGCTCTTGTCCCACGTCAGGAGAAAGTCGCGTCCCTTCAGCTCTCCCAGCGCCCCGGCCGGAAGACCGTCGATCATGCGGTGAATGTCGTGTGGGGTCAAAGCGGGCATCAGAACCTCCCAAGCGCGGCGAGAATTTTTTCCGGGGTGAAGGGCCAGTCGCGAAGCCAGACGCCGACGGCGTCATGGATGGCGATGGCAAGAGCGGGTGCCGCGCCGTTCACGCTGACCTCCGCCACGCTCTTGCCGCCGAACGGCCCGTAGCGGTCATCGGTCTGGATCATGCGCACGCGGAAATCCCGCGGAAGCTCCTGGATCATGGGGACCCCGTAGCCGGCGAGTCCCGTGGTGAGACAGCGGCCCTCATCGTCGAAAATCATCTCCTCGTACAGGGCGTGGCCAATGGACTTCAGCACGCCTCCGAAGACCTGGCCCATGGCCAGCTCGGGGTTGATCGGCGTGCCGCTGTCATGCACGGCATGGTAGCGGCGCACCTCTATTGCACCGGTGCGGGTGTTCACCGCGACCTCGCAAAAATGAGCTGCGTAGGGAATCGCATTGTCGTGGCTCGTGAAGGAGGCGCTTCCCACGAGGTCCCCTTCCCCATGACCCGTGCCGCAGCGGTGGGCAAGCGCCCCGTACGTGAAGCTCCCGCGCGTGCCCTTCAGCACACCGGGGTAGGCCAGGCCAACCCCCTCCCGGGGTTCCTTCAGGATGGACGCCACCAGGGAGACCATCCGCTCGGCCAGCGCCTGCGATGCCTTCAGGACCGCGTTGCCGGAGAAGTACGTGCCGCTGGAGGCGTAGGCGCCCTTGTCGAAGGGCGTGGCGTCCGTATCTCCCGTGAGGACCGTCACGTTCTCCACGTCACAGCAAAGCGTCTCGGCGGCGATCTTCGCCAGAACCGTGTCCAGGCCCGTGCCCAGGTCGGCGCCTCCCGAGAGGACCATGAACGTGCCATCGGAGAGGAGCCTCACGTCGGCGCACGCCTGGTCGAGGCCCGGCAGCCCGGAGCCCTGCTGGATGATCGCGACACCCTTGCCGACTTTCACGTCAGGGTCCAGGTCCGCCACGCGGTGCCCCCACGCGATGCTCTGCCGGCCGAGAGCGAGAGCCTTGTCCAGCCCGCAGCTTCCGACGGTCACCGCCTCTCCCGGCCGGCCTTCACCGAGTGACTTCAGGATCTCCAGCACATCGCCTTCCCGGACCCGGTTCTTCTCCACGAACTCGACCTGGTCGATGCCCAGCTCCGCCGCAAGCTCGGCGGCTGCCATCTGCACGGCGAACGAGCCCTGAGGGGCGCCGTATCCCTGGTAGGCGCCCGCGGAGACATGGTTCGTGTACCAGCTCTTCACTTCGAAGGAGACGTTGTCGCAGCGGAAAAGGGGCAGGGACTTCGAGCAGGCATTCATCGGCACGGTGAGCGCATGGTTACCGTACGCCCCGGTGTCCACGTCCGCGGAGAGACGGATGGCGGTGATCGTGCCATCCTTTTTTCCCCCGATCTTCACCTTCACACGGAAGGGATGCCGCGTGGTGGCGGCAACGAACTCTTCTTCCCGGGTGTACTTGTAGAACACGGGCCGACCGATCTGCAGAGTTGCCCAGGCGCAGACGTCCTCAAGCAGGATGTCCTGCTTGCTGCCGTAGCCGCCTCCCATGCGTTCCTTGATGACCCGGATCCTGTTCTCTCGGATGCCAAGGACGCGCGCCACGATCCTGCGCAGGTGCCAGGGCACCTGGGTGGAGGCGTGGATGACAATCCTGTCGCCATCCATTTTCGCATAGACCACGTGCGGCTCAATGGGCGTGCACTGAACCCTGCTCGTCGTGTAGGTGCGCTCTACAACGGCGTCCGCATCGGCAAAGCCCTTCTCCGGATCCCCGGTGGAACCCGAGGCACTGGCGGCAAGATTGCGTTTCGGGTCGGAGCCGATGGACAGCTCGCACCTGATCTTTTCCAGCTGATCGCCGTGGACGAGAGGCGCGCCGTCCGCCTTTGCCTCGTCGATCGAAAGGACGGCGGGAAGGATCTCGTATTTCACCACGATGCGCTTCAGCGCCTCTTCCGCCGCGCTCTCGTTTTCCGCGACAACGGCGGCAACCCGGTCTCCCACGTGCCTGACCACGGGACTGAACATCCGAAAGTCGTACGGGGAGGGCTCGGGAAACCCCTGCCCGGCGGGGCTGTACAGGATCTCAGGGCAATTGCGGTGGGTCACGATCGTGACGACGCCGGGCAGTGCCGCGGCTTCCGCGGTGTCGATGCCGAGAATCCGCGCGTGGGCATGGGGGCTGCGGAGCATCAGCATGACGCAGCTTCCCGGCTCCACCCGGTCTTCCACGTATGCCTTCATCCCGGCAACGAGCTTCGTGCCGTCGACGCGTCTCTGGGATTTGCCGATGACACGCAGATCATCCCTGAACTCCTCGGCGACGGCGAGCGTGAACGAGGGATCCTTCCTCCGCCGGCGCGCGAGCTCCACGGCGAGGTAGTACTGCTGGTAGCCGGTGGACCGGCTGAAAAGGCCGGAGAGCGCGTCCGCGACGTCCTCCTCCGTCGGCTCCGGCGAGCGGCGCAAAAGCTCCTCCACCAGGAGCGCCGCGGCCGGGCTGGTGAATGCGGACTGTACGACACCCGCGTCCAGCATGGCGCCGAGGAGATTCAAGCTGGTCGCCAGATTGTGCTCGTAGTATTTGCGGGGGTTGGCGTAGGATTCGCCGACCTGGATAAGCGAGGCGAAGTGGAGCACGGCGGCGAACGGCCGGCCGGCCAGAACGGCCTGGACGGAGGTCCGGTCCCGGAGGTCGCCGACGACGAGTTCCGCCCCGCCGGCAAACTCGCGGCGGCCGCTGGAGAGGTTGTCGAAGACGACGACGGACCAGCCCTTCCGGCGGAGCTCCTTGACCGTATGTGAGCCGATATAGCCCGCGCCTCCCGTGACGAGGAC
>PMZS01000033.1 GCA_003170115.1 Spirochaetaceae bacterium | reverse complement strand
GTTGATTGTAGACCACATGTCAAGCGGCCGGACTGCGCAACACACGAGAGCTCGACAAGTCTTTACTCTATAACATGCTGCGTTAAAAGTCGCGGCCGTCGTCTTTCGGCGTGTGAGCCAGCAATGTGTAGCGTTTGTGGATTCGCACCGACCCCTCCCCTCCCGGAAAATGGTCAACAACTGGTCCACGGCATAGCACATGGTATCGGAAGAAAGTCCACAACTTATATTTCTTTACAAATATACAGCTTGAAACTGAGCCGCGCCGGAGTCGAACCGNNTGGTGAGCCGCGTAGGAATCGAACCTACGACCCGCAGCTTAAAAGGCTGTTGCTCTACCAGCTGAGCTAGCGGCCCGGGTGCGCGGGAAATCTAACCACTTGAGTCTGCTTTGTCAATTCGATGGGGTAGATTGAGCGTTGTCACGACGCGCACGCGGCGCTTCAATAGCGGAAGAGCGTGCTCAGGATGAGGTTGTACGACGGCCTGAGCCCCGGCTCGGTGGATAGCTCTCTGCCGAACATGCTGAGGTCCAGCCTGAACACGGTCAGGTTCAGCCCCAGGCCGGCGGAGAAGTAGCCGTCGCCGAACCCTGCGCGGACCGCGAGGACATTCAGCAGGATCACTTCCGCGCCCAGGCTGAGATGAAGGAGCGGGTTTGACGCTGTGTCGGGATGTGTCCAGAAATCGAGCATATCGTTGTAGTCCAGCATGATCTTGGGGCTGGACACGTAGGGATCCAGGAATTCGAGGCGGGGCGTATACATGACGCCCAGCGCAAGGTCCAGGGGCGCGATTCCGTACGATACGGTTGGTGCAGCGCCCGAGTTGAAGGCGCTCACCGAGGGATAGGAGTTCCGCAGGACGGGAGAATACAGGTTGCGGGCAACAAGGCCGACGGAGATCAGCCTGTTCCACGAGTACAGCGCTCCGACGTCCGTCCCGAACCCCACGTCGATAGTGAAGGGTTGACTGGTGATGTCGCTGAATGAAGGAGAAGTGATCAGGGAGAAAAAGCTCAGGATCGATTCCGACCACTGAACACCTGCCCGTGTGAATGCCTTCAAAGAGAAGCCCAGATCGAGCGTGCTTTGAAGCTTCTCCGGCAGCGGGATACGGAACCCGTAGCCAACGACGAAGAGGAGATCTTCACGCATTTCCGTGGTCACGGTGGGAACCGTCCCCTGCGTAGCGAAGTTCACGCTGGTCGAATTGAAAAAGCCGAACCCAAGCCCGTCCCCGATGTACCCGAGAGCAAGGGGCCCGTTGATCGTCGCTCCGGCGGACATGCTGGTGAGCAGCTTTTGCACGTCAGGCTCCAGGAGGAGCGAGGTCGGGTCCGCGCCTCCGACGATCCGAAAGATCACGTCCGCGATGCTGAAGATGGGACCGCTGAGATTGGTCGTGAGCTCGGCGACCGAGAACTGGGGGGGCGCGGAACGGAATCCCGCGGGATTGGAGACGAGGACCGAGATGTCGTCAGCGAGTGCCGCATGAAGCCCGCCCAGCGCATCCATTCAAGCGGAGGGGAATCGCATCGTTTCAAAGATGAAGGGCGATGCGGAAAGGATTCCGCATGATGCGAGCAGGAGGACGACGATGAACAATCCACGTGTTGATTTGTTCATGTTCTCCGCCGCTAGGGGATGCTGTTCCGGAGGTAGAAGTCAAGATCGTTGATGAAGACTTTCAGCGAGTCTCCCGCGGGAAGCGACACGACATTCGTGACTGCATTGTGGAAGTCGCCGTTTGCCACCGCAACCCCAGTTCCGCCTGGAACACCGGGGATGTTCCATGTCCCGCCTGTGAAGCTGAGTACCTGCCCCATTGCCTCCATCGCGTAGTCCATCGTGGTGAGCACGGCGCCGGCGGCCTTTGCTGCGGCAAGCTGCACGGCCGCAGCTACCATGTAGTTCGGGTCCAGATTATGGGCGGCAATGAACGTGTTGATGGTATTCAGATCGTTGGTCAGGTTGCCCGAGTTGCTCGCGGCGTCCCGAAGTACCGTCGGAATGCCCGACAGCTCAATGCCAAGCTGTGCCGCGGTGTATTGCGCGTCGGCGCTCGAGTCATTTTTGATCGCATCGTATGCTTTCTTCATCGCCGTCGTGTCCCCGCTGGCAAGCGCCTGCTTTGCATATCCCAGGCGCTGCCCGGGAGGCATGCTGGAGGGATCGCGCTGGAGCCCGGAGAGGGGGGAGAAGGTGAAGATCGCCTGGCATCCGCCGAGTACGAAGACCGCCGCGAGTAGAAGCAAGCTCACAGTTTTTTTCATGCCGACGTTCCTCCGCCGATTTTCACGCACTATAGCACGTTTGCGGATAAACGCTCTACCAGCGAACGGAGGCGTCCAGGCTCATGCCGGACAGGGGCTTGTCCCCGATGTGCACGCCGAGCTCACGCGTGAATACAGCAAAGTTGAAATCGAATACGAGAAACTTCATCCCGCCGCCCATGGTGAGGTAGCCCTGGTTGATTCCGGCGCGGGCGGTGAACACGGAGAAAAACCTCGTCTCAATGCCCAGGTGCAGGAGCGTCCAGGGAGAGACATCACCGGAGAAAGCGCCGACGATGTTGCGCATGTCGAAGCTGATCGAGGGATCGATGATGTTGTTGAATGTACCAAAGTCGGGATGGAATGCCACCCCGACCCCGATGTCCATTGGGATGACATACTGGTTGGCTGTGTAGAGGGTCCCGCTGGTCGGGAACTGGAACGACGAGCTGAGGGCGCTCTCCAGGGCGCTGAAGGACGACGTGTTGTACCTGAACTGGGTTCCACCAAGGTCCCTGATGGAAAGACCCACGTTGAACCAGCCCAGCTCCGCGATGGCGCCCACGTCCAGGCCGATGCCGACCCCGTACAGCGCGGGAGCGGAGCCAAGCGAATTGAGTACATCAAGGCCGGTGGCGAGGGCGTTGAGCATCCCCACGGCATCCGGGTTGTCCAGGGGCACGTGCACGCGAATCATCGGTCGTACGTCGCCGCCGACATGGACCTTGAAGCCAGCCACTTCGAACGGAACGGAGAGCCCGCCAATGAAGCCGATTGTTCCCGTGAGGTCCCCGGTGACGCCAAGGAGGCTGGGGCCGCTCAGAACCGAGTCGAGGATGATCGATGCGCCAAGCCCGAGCCCGCCGCCCACGTATCCGATGCCCCAGGAGGCGCCAGCCCCGATACCCCCGCGTGTAACCTGGTTGTTGAGGAAGTTGAAGATGGATGCCGGTGTGCTGGTGCCGCCCGCGAACTGGCCCGCCAGACCGATAAGCTCATCCGGGCGGGCATACACCCAGGCGCTGGTCGAGCTCATGGTAAAAGTGCTGGGATCGCGCGAGAAGCCGGCAGGATTGTTGAAAAGCGAGTCGTACCCGCGAGCGTCCGCAATCGCGGATCCGCCACGGCCGAGGACTGCCGGGCTCATGGGAGCAAAGGGAATCTCGTCAAATGTGTGCGCAAATGCCATGCCCGCACCGAGGAAGAGCAGCATCACACTGATGAAATTTCTCATGAAGCGGCGCCTCGTCCTTTTGTTTCGACTTTCATGCGGGGTACGGAGCGCCTGCGGCGTCGAAGATGTTTTTCAACCAGACCGGCAATGGGTTCAGTGGATTCGCCGGACTCGTGCTCAAACCTGAAGAGATATGGTTCGGCTGATTGTTCAATAGCTCAAACATTTCTGTCACCGGGTTGTACCCGCCGCCAAGAACCGGAGGGTCATTGGCAACTGCATCCTCGACCTTGAACACCAGGTATGCCACCGCCGCTTTCTGCGCAGTATCACCCATGTTCATGCCGGGAGGCGGATGGAGCGGATCGAGCGTATTTCCCAGATGATGGTACACTCCATTCGCCGCAAGCAGGCCGCCTACCATATTTGCAAACTTCGTCGGGTTCGCGGCGACATCCGCGGGTACGATTGATTGGAGGATCGAGCCGATGTTGCCCGGAGGATTGGCCAGCAAGTCGGCGACGTTGTTCACCAGCTTGTCGCCGCTCGTGGTTTGCAGCGCGAGATCGGAGTAGAGGATTGCGGCAGTCTGCTCAGTTGAGTTTGACGGATCCAAAGTCGTGACGTGGTAATCAGCTTGTAGGTGCCCAAGAATGATGGCGACTGTGGCCGGGTCCCCACTCAGCGCATCCATGATTGCATGGGACTGTAGGTCGTCCTGGAGGTTCGCCAAGCCGCCAGATCCCTGGTACCTGCTCGGGTTGGGAACGCCGGCCTTGTCCAGGGACGAGAACGCGTTGAAATCGAAAAATGCCTTGCAGCCCGTGAGAGCGAGCAGCACGGCGATGAACAGCAGAAAAGCTCTCGTCCTCGCCATGGGCAACCTCCGCCAATGGAACATCACGTGTATGACGCACTGTTCCTCGTGTTCGTATTTCATTATAGCTCAAACCCCAGTCGAAAACCAGCGCTCAGTCAGCAATACCCAGGAATCGGGCGGAACATGTGCGGCCCGCGCCGCTGATCTTCGCGCGCACGACCTTGCCAGGAATCGACGCATCGCGGGGTACTCGATTCACGGTCACCTTGAGGTAGTTCCCCGTCACTCCATGGGGGCGAGCGCCGGTTTTGCCCTCCAGGAGCACCTCGACTTCCCTTCCCACCCAGCGCCGCGCATACGATGCGGACAGCTCCTCAGCCAGTGCGGAGAGTTCCCTGGCTCTTTCGCGCCGGATCCGTTCAGGCACCACCGGTTTCATCGATGCGGCGGCAGTGCCGGGCCTCGAAGAGAACGGGAACACGTGAAGAGCCGCGAATTCCAGCCGCTGGACCATCCCGCGGGTCCGCTGGAAATCCTCCTGAGTTTCTCCAGGGAATCCGACGATGAAGTCCCCGGCAATGAAAGGATCGCCCCGGGCCTCCCTGAGTCGTTGAACGCCGTCACTCACCCTGTCCGAAAGATAGCGGCGACCCATCCGCACCAGGACGCCGTCCGAGCCTGACTGGACCGGGATGTGGAAATGGGGGCATATCCGGGGCTCAGCCAGGACCTCCACCAGTTCCGAGGTGAGGGATTCCGGCTCCAGCGAAGTGAGACGAATCCGCGCGCGGCTGGTGGAGCGCAGGAGCTCACGGAGGAGGCCCGGCAGGCCGGTCCCGCCGGCCCGCCAGGCGGAAATGTTCACGCCGGTGAGAACGATTTCCCTTCTGCCCCGCGATTCCAGAGCCGCGGCACGACCCAGCACTTCCCGCAGCTCCAGGCTCACGGATCGGCCCCGGGCCAGCGGGACCCGACAGTACGCGCAGCGGCAGTCGCAGCCGTCCTGGATCTTCAGAAACGCGCGCGTGTGGAATGAATAATCGGTGGGAGCAAAAGCAAAAGGGTCTGCGGCGGACTCGGTATCCAGCAACGCGCGCGGATTGGCGCCTGGCTCTTTACCGGCATCGAGGCTTCTCAGCAGGGCCAGGGGAAGCTCCAGCAGCCTCGACTTCTCGGACTGCGGAACCACGACGATGTTGCAGGCCAGGGCGGAGAGAGCCTCCGATTCCGTCTGTGCGGAGCACCCGGTGACGATCAGGGGGGTCCCTGGGTGCTCGCGGGCAATCCCGCGGATCATGGAGCGCGCCTTGTGGTCCGCCCGGGACGTGACGGTGCAGGTATTGATCACGTAGGCGTCAGCCTCCTGGTCGGCCGGGACAATCACGAACCCGTGCGCCAGGAAGGACGATGCCAGGGCCTCTGTTTCGAACTGGTTGAGCTTGCACCCGATTGTGATAATCGAGAAGGTCTTCTCCATGCTTGTCACCGCCGTCTCCGAAACGTCGGCCGAAAATGCCGAGAGGGTGGATTCCCACCCTCTCGTGCTCATTCGCGCTCAGGCTCGCACAAAGGCTCAGGCGCCCGCAGGGCCCTCCCCCGCAGGCTCCGCGCCGCCCCCGGGAGTTTCCTCGCCGGGCACAACCTCGTCTTCGTAGCCTTCGTCGATATCGTACTCGGCCGGCTCGGTCGTCTCGTCGGTCCTTCCCTGCCGCGCCCCAAGCTTGTCGGTGTCCGCGCCCTCGCGTCTCGGAAACTTCTTCCGGAACGCATCGATCTCGTCAACGGACCTGCCCTCGAGATACGCGTTCACGCTCAGGACGATTCGCTTGTTCTGCGGATCGATTTTGATGACCTTCAGCGGTATGTCCATGCCGACGTCGAAATGATCGGATGGCTTTCTGAGGTTATCGACGCCGAGGTGTGACAGCGGCACGAACCCCTCGACGTCCTGCTTGAGCTCGACGACGGCGCCGCGGTCGAGGAGCCTCGTGATTCTCCCGCCGAGCTCCGTCCCGATGTTGAACTCTTTCGCGAGCTCGTTCCACGGATTTTCCTTCGTCTGTTTCATGCCGAGGCTGATACGCCGTTTGGAGCTGTCGATCTCGAGGACAACGACCTCGAGCTCGTCACCCTTGCGGACCGCCTCGGACGGATGACGCACGCGCTTCGCCCACGACATGTCGGATATGTGGACGAGCCCGTCGATTCCGTCCTCGATCTCGACGAAGGCGCCGAAATTCGTGAGGTTTCTCACCTTTCCCTTGAGGCGGGTTCCGGGAGGATACTTGCTCTCGAGCGCCTTCCAAGGATCGGGCTCGAGCTGCTTGAGGCCGAGAGAAATCTTCTCGTGCTCCTTGTCGACGTTGAGAACGATCGCCTCGACGGTGTCGCCGATCGCGACGACCTTCGACGGATGCTTCACGTGTCGCGTCCACGACATCTCGGAGATGTGGACGAGGCCCTCGATGCCCTTCTCCAGCTCGACGAACGCGCCGTAATCGGTGATCGAAACCACCTTGCCGCGGATCTTCGTGCCGACCGGATACCGCTGATCGACCCCTTCCCACGGGTACGGCGTCAGCTGCTTGAGCCCGAGCGATATGCGTTCGCGCTCGCGGTCGAAATCGAGAATCTTCACCTTGAGCTTGTCGCCGATCGCGACGACTTCCGACGGATGGCTCACCCTTCCCCATGTCAGATCGGTCAGGTGAAGCAGACCGTCGATACCGCCGAGATCGACGAAGGCGCCGAAATCGGTGATGTTCTTGACGATCCCCTCGCGTTCCTGTCCCACGGAGAGCTCCGCGAGAAGTTTCTTCTTCTTCTCGTCGCGCTCCTCCTCGAGAACGACGCGCCGCGAAACGACGATATTGCGGCGGCGTTTGTTGAGCTTGATGATCTTGCATTCGAGATCCTGGCCGATAAGCTCGTCGAGATCGGGCACCTGCCGGAGCGCTATCTGGGACCCGGGCAGGAACGCATCGACTCCCATCAGCTTCACGACGAGGCCGCCTTTGATCCGGTGATCGACGCGCGCCTTGGCCGTGAGGCGCTTGTCGTACGCATCCTTGATGTCGTCCCACGCCTTGATAAAGTCGGCCTTCTCCTTCGAGAGGACGATGAGGCCGTCCTGGTTCTCCATCTTTTCGAGGTAAACGTCGAAAATGTCCCCCTTCTGGACGGTGGGGGCGTTGGAAAACTCGATCCGCGGAATCGAGCCCTCGCTCTTGAACCCGACGTTGACGATGATCTCGTTCTCGGTCACCTCGTAGACGGTTCCCTTGACGATATTGCCTTCCTGGAGCTCCGCGGCTTTGCGGTTTATGTCGCTCAGGATGCTGTCCCAGTCGGCGCTCTGCAAATCGGCGCCGGAAAGCTCCTCCGGAGAGACTTTCTCGAAGATACCGAGATAGCTCCGCGAGGTCGTGCTACGTGCTGCGTCACCACCTTTCCCTGTCGATTCTTCTCCCGCGAGCGGGAGACCCTGCTGTGCGTCAAGACGCTTCTCTTCCTGCATTGATCGATCTCCTCCTTAGCTGTGGAATCAGAACGATTTATGATAGAGGCTTACGGGCGGAGACGCAAGGGATTTCTCGCGGAGCGCGCGCGTTCAAGGAGGGGGACACGCGGATATCTCTTCGAGTCTCTTGAGCACCGCGTCGATGAGCCAATCCGGCGTCGAGGTTCCGGTCGTCAGACCGATTCTGCGGGTCGACGCGAACCAACCGGGGTCGATCTCATCGGCGGACTCGATGAACCGCGCGGGCACCCGCGCATCGACGCATAGCTGAAAGAGACGTTTCGTATTGGAGCTGTTCTTGCCGCCGACGACGAGCATGAGATCGACTCTCTGCGCGAGGGCAAGGGCCGCCTCGCGTCGGGCCTCCGTCGCCTGGCAGATCGTATCCTGCACCCGCAGGTCGTCGACCCGCGCGGCGAGCACGTCGATGATCTTCTCCGCCTCCTCCCGGGCGAACGTCGTCTGAATGACGACACCCGCGCGCTCGAGGGGTGCGAGCGCCGCGGCTTCTGCCGCGTCCTTGACAATGATGACGCCGGCTCCCGCGTGGCCCGCGATCCCCTGGACCTCGGGATGCTCTCGATCGCCGATGATAATGACCGGGCACGATTCCTCGCCGAACTGCTTGACGAAATGCTGGCTTCGCCGGACGAACGGACACGTCGCGTCGAGAATGCGGATACCGCGCCGTTCCGCCTCCCGGATCAGCTCGGGGTGGACGCGGTGGGCGCGCAGGACGAGGGTCCCCCCCTCTTGAACGTCGTCGAGAGAGGCGACGGGGCGAACGCCGAGCGCCTCGAGGCGCTCGACCTCCTGGGGATTGTGAATGACGTCGCCGAGTGTGAAGATCGGCGCCCCGAAGCACGCGAGCCCCTGCTCGATGAGCCGCATCGCGCGCTTCACGCCGAAGCAGTAGCCCGCGTGGGGAGACGTGAGAATCTCAAGCTTCCGCTTCATCTTTGAGCATCCCGAGAGCGCTCCGAACCATTCCGGTCAGAACGCGGTACTCGTCTTTCCGGTCTTCCGCGGGCCGGTTCGCATCGACGCGGATCGGAGGACCGATGCGAACCGAGAGCTTCACGCGCCTCAGAAGGCATTCGAAAAGGCGATCCGTCCCGGTGACGTACACGGGGACGATTGTCGTGCCGCTTTTCAGGGCGGTGAAACCGAGCCCCGGTTTCAAATCGCGGAGCTCTCCCGTGCGTGACCGGGTGCCTTCCGGAAACATGAGAACTGAACGGCCCTCGCCGAGAAGACTGAAGAGACGTTTCATCGTTTTTCGCTCGATCTCGTCGCGGTCGACGGGAATCGCGTGGTACGCTC
>PMZS01000151.1 GCA_003170115.1 Spirochaetaceae bacterium | reverse complement strand
GCGGTCGCTCCTGGCGACATTTGCAGCGACCCTCAGTACACTCCCGTCACGGACAGGTCATCGAAGATCGTCGTGTACGACGTGAGCCCCCCGACTGATTCCTCGTGGATGCTCAACAGATAGGGAAGGTCCCGGTCCTCACGCGTCGAGCCGGACGGGTTCATCTGGTTCNNCCGATGTGCTGGTTGTCGAGATTGCCGAAGTAGTAGGCGCGGGTGTCGAGGTCCTCGGCGGGGGAAATGGGCAGGAGAGTCTTCTGGTCGGCGAGTGCCGGGTCCACGGGAACCCAGCCGAGAGTCTCCACGTAGAACTCATCCCAGAAGTGACGGCGGCTCGGCTGTCCCGAATCTCCGACCAGGTACCCCGACACCATACGCGCGGGAACGCCCGCGGCACGAAGCAGGGCGCAGTACAGCGCTGAGTACACGAAGGCGTTCCCCTTTTTCGAACGGACGGCCGCCGCGGTATCTCCGGCGGTCGGGCTGTAGGAGATCTGGCCGAGCAGCCAGTCGTAGATTCTCCGGGCCTTGAGCCACGGGTTCTTCTCCCCCCCCACCGCGGCAAGCGCCGCTTTCATGACATCCGGATTCGTGGAAGGAACGAGGCGGTCGGGAGCGGTGAACTTCGCGTACACCTCGGAGGTCACGATATACGGAGGTACGTCCCCCGGGTTCACCTGGGTTGCCACTGCGTATCGATCGAACATCCAGCCCATGGTGACCTTGTATTTCCCGCCCTTCTGGAGGTTATTGAACGAATACAGGGAGGCAGCCGTGGTGTCCAGCAGGGAGGGGGGATCCTGGCCCGTTGATTCGATCGTGCGCTGTTCCGGCGTGGGGAGGATTCGGGGCATCCAGAGGTAGAGCGTGTTTTCGGCGGCGGCCGCCGTGACAGCCACGTTCATGCCGTACTGGACCGAGTACTTGCGGGGAGACGTGTAGGTCTTGCTGCCCGCTCCCTTGTTGACCACGAAGTACGCCGCATTGCTGGTGCCCTTGTCCGACTTGACCAGGACATTGCCCGACGCCGCCCCATCCGGCACCCTCAGCCGGATTTCCCGATCCGACCAGGACACGTAGTCGAGGTTGTAGTCGCGGGCCGGCAGGAGATTCGACAGCTCGAGGCTCCCGCTGGCGGCGTTCTGGAGTCCCGACCATGTGAAATAAACCTCGGAGCTGCCCTTCTCCAGCCCGAAGTTCATGCCATAGATGGTGATGAGGTCTCCCACGCGCGCCGCCGAGGGCTGGATGGGGTTGTCCTTGTTGACGATGTACGGATCGCCCGGCCGGCTGGCACCCGAGGCCGGCTGGGGAATGTCGCTCTGGCTGATGAACAGCAGGCCTCCGCTCCTCCCGCTCTTCGTAAGGACGTAGACGATCCCGGAAGTCGCTTCGTCGGGTATGCGGACGCTGATCCGCGTGTCCGTCCACTCCGTGTAATCCTGCGAGGTGGGCGAGATACCCGAAATTCGCACCTCCGATGTTTCGCGCGGGTTGCCGAAGCTTCTCCCGGAAAGGATCATGACGTCGCCGGGCTTGCCGCGGGCGGGAGTGATGGACTCCAGGCGCGGAGGGCTTCCCGCCATGCGAGGGCTCAGCAGGACGAAGATGACGAGGGCCGACACCACCACCGTGGGGATGAATCCCTTGCTTCTCAATATCCGCTGGTGCGGCTTGATCTTGTCCTTGTCGTCTGAGGGGTCCGACTCCCCGACACCGGGAACGGACCCGGGGCTGCTTGCCCCCCGCTCATCTGTCTCGGGATATGCCACGACCAGGGCCTACTGTTTCTTCTCGTAGGGGACGATCTTGATCTCCAGCTCGATGTTGAAGTGATTCTTCTGCTGCGCGTCGGCGTCGGAGAGCCCGAGAGGGAAAAACAGGACCTTCTCACCGAAGGAGACCGGGATGCTGTAGAAGGTGCTGAAATACCGGTTTTCCTTGTCCAGGGGCTCGGTGAACCACACCTGCCCCTGGGCGAGGAGGAGCACATCCCCGTCGTCCTGCAGGTACGGGGTGCAGATGAGGTAGATGCGGACGTTCTCGCCGTCAAGTCTCACCTTGATGGACCGGCCCGGGAGAGTGAGCTTGGTGCTTTCCGCGTTCCAGATCGGGGTCTCTTCCTGAGCATCCGGCGGCAACACGCGTGCCGACACGGTCACGGTGAGGGCCTTGGAAAGCAGTTCCTGCAGGGCCTCCTTCGGATCGTTGTCGGACGACTGCGCCTGCGCGTGGGTCTGCGCGACCGCGAGAGCCAGGAGGATTGGAACAAGCCCACCGCGCATTCGGGCACTCATGGCTTTTTCCTCGGGAACTCGTTCGCCTTCCCCATTCGCGGCTCACCGACCGGGATGAGCTTCACGCTCTTCGGGATGGTCATGACCGATTCGATGTTCGCCTCAGCGCCTCCCATTGATTTCAGAAGCGCTTCCACCTTGTCGTACGGGACGGCGAACTGATATTCGGTGCCCCCCGCCGGTGCCTTGGTCACGCGGATGTACCCCATGTTCGTCCGCGTGGCGAGAACCGCGAGCGTGATTCCGAACGTAAGAAGAAGCGCCGCCGCAATCAGGGCCACGGGCAGGGGAAGGGAAACCTGCCGCCTCCACGCGGGGACCGTATGCCGCTCCAGGGGAACGTGCCCTATGATCCGCAGCCGGACCCTCTCCATGGGCGCCCACCACCCCTGGGCTTCCTCTTCCGTGAGGAGGCCGCGGGTGCCTTCCATGCGTGAGAGCTGCGCGCGGCAAAGCTCGCACGTGGCCACGTGGGCGGCGATCTCCCGCCCCCAGGGAGCGGCAATCTCGCCGTCGAAATATGCTGAAAGAATCTGGCGATCAGGACACATAGGCGTCACCCTCCGCGAGCGCCTTTCCCACGCGCTCGCGGGCGCGGAATATCCGCACCTTCACGTTGCTTTCCGATATTCTCAAGATAGCTCCGATTTCCTTGTAGGAGAGGTCTGCGTATTCACGAAACACCAGCGGGACCCTCAAGTTGTACGGGAGTGCGTCCAGCGCGCTCTGCACGTCCGCTCTTGTCATTTCTCTGATCATCTGCTTCTCGCTCGATTCGGTCGAAGTGACGGAAAGGCGCGAGAACTTCGAGTATGCAGCCTTTTCCCGGTTCCGTCTCTTCTCATTGTTCAGCGACAGGTTCTTCACCACACGAATCAGCCAGTACTTGGACTGCTGGATATCGGCAAGCAGGTCCGAGCGTTCCATGAGCTTGATGAAGGCATCGTGGCAGAGATCCTCTGCAACTTCCCGGTCTCCTGTTACTCGCAGCGATACGCGGTAGATGATAGGGAACAGCGTTTCATACACAACATCGAAGGGCGGCGGGTGCGCATATCCTGTGCTACTCATTACTAACAACGATTGTCATCAGATGTTACATCCTATTATCTTCTTTGACCAGCGGCAAACCGTAGCTTCGGGCCCTTGGGACCGTCCTGGACTTCAATCCCCTTCGCACGCAGCAACGCCCTGATCTCGTCGGCCTTGGCGAAGTCCCGCTCCCTGCGAGCCGTTTCCCGCCTTTCGACGAGCGTGCGGGTTTCCTCGTCGAGCGTGATCTCCTGTTCTTTCGTCTCCGAAAGCCCGAGACCGAAGATCCTGTCCATTCGAAAAGCAGCGCCGAGTTTCTCCGCGGCAGGAACGGATGAATCCCTCAGGAGGGTCCACAAGTCGGCGAGGCAGCGGGGCATGTTCAGGTCATCGGCCGCGTGGGTCTCGAAATCCGACAGGGAGTCGGCGGCTTTCCCGGTCGGCTCCGCAGGCCCGGCGTCCGCTTGAGCCTGGAGCTGCTGGATCTTTTCCAGGACGCCCCGACGCCCCGCCCGTGCCGCCTCCAGTGACTCCCAGCTGAACGAGAGCTGGGTGCGATAATGCGCACCGAGGCAGAAGTACCTGTAATCCAGCGGGTGGTACCCCCGATCGGTGAGTGTGGCGAGGGTCGTGAAGTTTCCGGCCGACTTCGCCATTTTCTCCTTCTCCATGAGAAGCCATTCGCCGTGAAGCCAGTAGTTGACCCACCGCGCGCCGGTTGCCGCTTCCGACTGGGCAATCTCGTTCGTGTGGTGCACGGGAGGATGGTCCGCTCCGCCGCAGTGGATGTCGAAATGCTCGCCGAGGTACTTCATGGACATCGCACTGCACTCGATATGCCACCCCGGATACCCTTTGCCCCAAGGGGAGTCCCAGAGCATTGCCTGATGCTCGAATTTCGACCTGGTGAACCAGAGGGCGAAATCCGCGGGATTCTTCTTGCCCTCGTCCACCGTGATCCGGGCGCCCGCCTTGAGCTCCTGCGTGTCGAGGAGCGCGAGTTTTCCGTACCCCGGGAACCTGCTGATGTCGAAGTACACGTTGCCGCCGGCGATGTAGGTGAAGCCTTTCGCCTCGATGCGGGCGATCAGGTTGATCATGTCCTGGATGTGCTCGGTGGCCCTGCAGATCACCGTCGGGGAGGCGCAGCGGAGCAGCTCGAAGTCGCGGAAAAAGGCCTTCGTATAGAAGTCGGCGATCTCCCAGACGCTCTTACCCTCGCGGGCGGCGCCCTTTTCCATCTTGTCCTCGCCCACGTCGGCGTCGGAGGTCAGGTGGCCCACGTCGGTCACGTTCATCACGTGGCGGACCTGGAAGCCCTCGTACCGCAGCACCCGCTTCAGCACGTCCTCGAAGACGTACGTCCGCAGGTTGCCGATGTG
>PMZS01000069.1 GCA_003170115.1 Spirochaetaceae bacterium | reverse complement strand
GACCTTCTGGTCAGCGGCGAGGATGTATGCGGCGGTGGCCAGGGATGCCATCTGCGCCTTGGGCGGGGTGGCCTTCATGGCCTCGATGACCCCGACGTAGTCCGTCGCCACAAAAGTCTTGAAAAACAGACCGGTCTTCGCGTGCAGGAGGTCGGCCACGCTTTGCGCGCCCGCGGAAACCTTCGAAGTCTCCCCCGACGGGACGAACGCCCAGACAAGGGGGTTCTTCTCGGAGCCGAGCTTCTCCTGCTGCGGAGAAGCGAACACCGCCGCCGCAAAGGCGGCGAGGAGCACCAGGCACGTGAACGCGATCTTCCTGGACATGGGAAACCTCCTTCGAGGAAATCTGTTTCTCAGGGTACGCAGAGGGGGGCCGGCCGTCAAGCAAATCACCCCGGGCGCCTTCGATCACGCGCGCGGTGCGCGCAGCACCAGGAAGCGCTCGATTTCTTCGGCGATCGCGAGGCAGGAGGTGAGGCCGGGCGATTCCATCCCCACGAGGTTCACCAGGCCCGGGAAGCCTCGGCTGCTCTCCTCCCGGATCACGAAGTCCCGGAGAGGTTCTCCCAGACGGTAGAGCTTCGGCCGGATTCCCGCCATGTCCGGAGAGAGGTCGCCGGCTTCCAGGAAAGGAAGGAACTTCCGGGCTTTCGCGAGGAAGTCCCCTTCGTGAGAGGGATCGACCGAATAATCGCCGCGGACGGTGCTGATCGAGTTGGGACCAATCTTCAGTCCGCCGTCAAGGCCCAGGACCGCATGCGCACCGAGGTGAACCGGTGACGGAACCGGGTACACCAGCCGGCCCAGGATCCCCCTGTGACGGGAGGACACGCGGAAGTATTCGCCCTTCGCGGGGTGAATCCGGTACCCCGCAATGTCGACGTCGATACCGGCGGACTGCGCAATCCGGTCGGCATCCAGCCCGGCCGAGTTGACCACGCATTCCGCGTTCAGGGAGAGCGCGGCGCCGTCCGCGTCGGTCATCGCCACCAGATACCCCGACGCGGTCTTTGTCAGCTCCCGCACGTCGCATCGGTACCCGAAAGTCACCCCGCGGGAAGCGGCTGCCTGCTGGAGGCAGGTCATCAGGCGGTGGCTGTCCACGATCCCGCTTTCCGGGCTCAACAGTCCGCAGACTCCGCGGACACGCGGCTCGAGTCTCTGCATTTCCGCCGCGTCGATCAACCGCAGGCCGGGCACCCCGTTCCTTCTCCCTTGTGAAAGAAGCCCTTCCAGAACGCCGACCTCGGCATCGTCCGTGGCCACCACGATCTTGCCGGTCTTTCGATACGGGACGCCGGCCTTTTCGCAGCGCTCGTAGAGGAGGGGATTGCCTCGGACGCACAGCCTTGTCTTCAGGAGGTCTTCCGGATAGTACATTCCGCAGTGAATCACTTCGCTGTTGCGCGACGAAGTTTCCCGGCCGAAGCTCTCGTTTCTCTCCGCGACGACGATCTGCCTGCCGGAGCGTGAAAGACGCTCCGCGATTGCAAGGCCTATGACGCCCGCCCCGATGACAAGGATGTCGATGCCGTCCACCACTCTACCCTCCCACGCAGGAACCGCTTTCCGCGCTTTTCACGGTTCCCCTTTCCGAGCTCCCGTCACCGCGCCCGCGACGATCAGCGCCATGGCAATTCCTGAAAGAACGCTGATCCGTCGTCCCCCGAGAAGCGTCAGGGCGAGCGTCGAGAGGAGTGGTGTAAGGTAGGAGAGCGAGCCGATGACACGGGGATCGCCTCTCTTGAGCGCCGCGTCCCACAGGAAAAACGCGACACCCATGGGCCCCACACCGAGAAGGAAAAGAATGGGCCAGTCGCCGGCCTTGAGAATGGTGAAGCCCCCCGTTCCCGCCTGGGCGACATACACAAGGAGGGAGAGCGCACCGGCGGCAAGGCAGAATGCTCCCACTGCGCCGCTGCCGAACTCTGGCAGCCGCTTCGTCAGGAGGGAGTACACAGCCCACGTGAGGGCCGCGGCCGCGGCAAGGAGATAACCGGGGAGAGCCGAGAGATCGGGATTGATCGAGCCGCCCGTCACGATGAGCGCGGCGCCCGCAAGCCCCATGACAGCTCCGACGATATGATGCTTCCGCAGACCGAAGCCGGGGAGGATCACAGGGGTGAGAAGCACGATCAGAAGCGGCCAGAGGTAGTTGATGAGATTCGCCTCGACGATCGGAGCCAGCCGAAAGGCAGTGAACAGCATCACGTGGTAGCCGAAAATCCCGCCGATTCCGACCAGGAGTGTGAGCGCGGAAACCCGCCACTCCTTTATCCGCACAATCCCCAGGACACCGCCGATGGAGAGGGCAATGCCAATCGTGAGGATTGCGGGGAGATGGCCGAGCCGGGAGCTCAGGAGCGCGAGTGAGCTCCAAAGGAGAATGGCGCCGCCGGCGAACAGGAAGGCTATAGGACTCATCAGATCAGTGGTTCATTGCCTCGAAGAGCCCTTCTCTCTTCGCTCTCATGCCTTCGGCCTGGCCGATCGCCGCCTCGGGGAGATCCGCCTCGAGGGCCTTCAGCATCGCCGCGACGAACTCGGGGACGGGCATGCCCCCGTGCGAAGACTGACCCTTCGGCCACCGCTCCCGTCCGAGCTCAGAGTCGACCGCGGGCGGCGCAATTTCGTAGACCATGATTCCCAGATCGCGCATCTGACGCCTGAGGCTGAGGGTGAAAGAATGGATCGCGGCCTTCGTGGCGCAATAGACGGGCATGAAGGCGAGCGGAGAAAAGGCGAGACCCGAGCTGATGTTCACGATCGCGGCGCCCTCCTTCTTCGCCAGGATGGAGGCGAAGAGGGAAGCGAAGTGCAGGGGGGCGATGAAGTTCGTCTCCACCTCGCTCCGTACCCTGCCAAGGTCCAATGGTCGGGTGAAATCCATCACGAGCTGGACGCCCGCATTGTTTACCAGGACGTTCGCTGCCGGGTGGCTCACTCCCACCCATTCGGCGAAAGCCTTCCGTTGGGCTTCATCGGACACGTCACACGTGAAAACCGACAGGTCCGGGAACCGGGCCCGCAGCTGGGCCAGCCGCTCCTTGCGTCGGCCGCAGGTGACAACCTTGTTTCCGAGTGCCAGAAATCTCTCCACGAGCTCTTTTCCGATCCCCGAGCTTCCGCCCGTGACCACAATCGTGTTGCCCGTCAATTTCATCGCGTCCTCCGCGGCCCATAGTAGCGCGCAAACCGGGTTGTTCCCAGCCTTCAGGCGATTTCTTCGCCCCGGGTGCGAGCCGCCTCCCAGCCAAGGATCGCCTTCTTCCTTTGTGGTCCCTCGCCGTAGTTGCCGAACTGCCCCATCTTGCGGATCACGCGATGACAGGGGATGAGGAATGGAATCGGGTTGCTCCCCACGGCGTTCCCGACCGCCCGCGGGGCGTTCGGCATGCCGATGTGCCGTGCAACGTCCTCGTAGGTGACCGCCTTGCCGAAAGGTATTCGGATCAGCGCCTCCCAGACCTGGATCTGGAAGTTCGTGCCCCGGACGAACAGGTGGAGGGGGCCGGGCTCAGTCAGGGCCTCGAAGGAGAAGATCCGCAGCGCGATGCCCGCGGTTGCCTCGGGGCTGTGGCTGATCCGGGCTCCCGGCCAGCGTGCCCGCAGCTTGCGGACGAGGCTCTCCTCCGTCCCCTCCTGCACGAAAGAGAGCCCGCAGATGCCGCGCTCGGTAACGGCGAGCAGGCAGCGGCCGAAGGGCGAGGGATGAAAGCCGTATTCGATCGAAAGTCCCTCGCCGCGCGATTTCACCTCCCCTGGAGTGACAGCCTCACAGGTGACGAACAGCTCGTGAAGCCGCCCCGGGCTGGACAGCCCCGCGTCGTAGGTCACGCTCAGCACGTCACGTGACTCCTGCAGGAGCGTTCGTGCGTATTCCTTGGTCAGGAACTGGAGAAACCGCTTCGGGCTGATCCCCACCCAGCGGCTGAAGAGCCTTTGAAAATGGAACTCGCTCAGGCCCGCGGCACCCGCGATTTCCGCGAGAGACGGCTGTCTCAGCGTTTCCGTTTCGATGAACCGGATCGCGCTTTCGACCCGGCCGTAATCTTGCTCAAGCTGTTCCATGGAAATCATTCATTGTGCTCCGATGCAATTGTACATCCGGGAAGCTGCAATGCAACCCGAATCTTGCTGCGGAACCGTTATTCGATCTCCCAGACGCACTCGTGCGGGCCCAGGGCGTGCCCCCGGGCTGAGACGCGGCGGGCGGAGAGGTTGCTCACCGCTCTGAGCACGCGGCCCGACGAGTGACGCTCGGACACGAGAACGGGTCCTTCAGAGGTGAGGACCGGCGCGGCGGCGGCAAGTCCGGGAATTTCCTCCCGAAGCTCGAGCATTCGTCGAAGGCCCCGCAACACCTTTCCTTCGGCGCTGGTCGGATCCGCATCCGCACGTTCCGCCCGTTCGCGGTCGAACGGCCCGCGATGGAGGAACCGCGAATCGGGGAACCCCGTGGAGCGGGCCCTGGATTCCTGGAATTCCTCGTTGTTCGTCATTGCGATCTCATCGCCGTAGTACAGTACGGGCGTCCCCGGCAGTGAGAGAAGCAGTGAGAAGGCGAGGGCCGTCCGGTCCGGGTCTCTTCCCAGCAGCTCGAAGAGCCGGCCCGAGACGCCCTGGCCTCCTCGAAACTCCCACGATTGCTGCCGACACAGGGCGCCCATGAGCTCCGCCTGCACGGCACGCGGCAGGAGATCCAGGGTCAGCTCGTCGTGGCAGCGCAGGAACGTCAACCACGTGCACCCGGCTGGAAGGTCCGGGAAGCGGATGCGCACGAGCTCTTCCGGATCTTCCCGTACGAGCGCCTTCCAGAAGAGCGGCAGAAGGGGGAAATGGAATGCGGCATGGCATTCATCGCCGTCCCCGAAATACTCGCGCAGCACCTGCGCGGACTGGTTCGCCTCCGCGAGGAGCAGGCACTCGCCGCCGAGCAGGTCGAGCGCCGCGCGGAATACCTTCAGCACGAGGTGCGTCTGTGGGAGGCTCTCACACGAGGTCCCTTCAGCCTTCCAGAGCATCGGCGCGGCGTCCAGCCTGAATCCCTCCACACCCGCGAGCCTCCATGCAACCAGGACGCGGATCATGGCGGCTGCGACCGCCGGCTCGCCGTAGTTGAGGTCGGGCTGGAACGGATAGAACCGGTGCAGGTAGTATTGCCCTGCCTCCTCCGACCACGACCAGTTCGAATCCACCATGCCCTTGAAGATGGGGGATGCCCCGGCGTACCGCGTCGTGTCGTCGCTCCAGTGGTACCAGGAACGGAACGCCGAGCCGCGGTCGGCGCGCGCCGACGTGAACCACGGATGAGTGTCGGAGGTATGATTGATGGCGACGTCGAAAACAACCAGGATGCCGGCCGCCCGGGCGCGACTGAGGAGCCGGGTGAACGCGGTAGTGCCCCCAAACCGCGGGTCCACGGCGTCGTACCCGCTGACGTCGAATCCATCGTCGCGGCCGGGGGAGCGCAGCAGGGGGAGGATCCACAGCGTGCGGACACCCATCGCCTGCAGCCGATCGATCTTATCGGCCAGTGCATCGAGAGGCGTCCGTTCACGGCTCCCCGCGTCGGTTGTCCGGTCGGGCCCTGCGAATGCATCGCCATAAGTGCAGTAGACAAGACCCGCGGGGTCGAACCGGATTCCGGTGCCGCGGGGCAACCCCTCGCGGGCGGTTTCCAGGTATCCGAGGAGCTTCTCCCGCACTGGGCGCTCACCGGGATAGAGCCGATCCCAGAGCCCGATGAACCTGCCATTTCGCTCGTTCGTGTCCATGCCACTCCTGAAGAAAACAATTGACAGATGACGGAAAAAGATTCATAGTCCCCATGAAAGAGCTTTCATGAAAGCTCTTTCATGAACAAAGGATAGCATGCCGGCAAGAGGCGGGTCAACAATATATAGCGTCGCTGCTCACGCAGGAGTGAGCATTTCCACGGTCTCCCGCTACCTCAATTCCCCGGAAAAGGTCAACTCGGAAACCGCCCGCCGCATCAAGTCCTCGATGGACCACCTCGACTACTTCCCCCAGGGCAATGCGGGCACCCGGGTGCACCGCAACATCGGCCGCATCGGCGTTCTGACGCCGTTCTTCCCCGCGCCGTCCTTCGTGCAGCGCCTCCAGGGAATGACCGGAGTGTTCCGCGAGGCGCAGTGCGAGATGGTGGTCTGCACCGTGGACTCTCCCGATCAGCTTGCCGAGTACCTGCACTCACTCTCGTTCCTCCGCCGTTTCGACGGGCTCATCATCATGTCGATGCACGTCGCGGGCGCCGAAGCCCGAAGGCTCGCCGGATCCGACCTCCACGTGGTCATGATCGAGTCGGTAAACCCGATGTTCACATGTGTGGATGCGGACAACGTCCTGGGCGGGCGGCTCGCTGCTCGCTGCTTCATGGATAAGGGCTACCTCCCCTGCGCATTCGTCGGCGAGGAGACCTCGCTTCCCTACTCGCTTCAGCCCAGCGGCATGCGCCTGCAGGGCTATCGCGAGGCCCTGGAAGCGGCGGGCCTGACGCTCGCGCCCGAGCACATCCGGATGGGCAAGGTCACCGTCGAGGATGCGCGCCGCATGGCAGGGGAGCTCCTGGACCTCCCCTCGCCGCCTCGCGCCATATTCGCGATGTCCGACCTCCAGGCAATCGGCGTGCTCAAGGCGGCACGGCAGAGGGGCATCGCGGTGCCCGGGAGGCTCGCCGTGCTCGGCTTCGACGACATCGAAGCGGCGGACTACATGGATCTCAGCACCGTGAGCCAGTCCTTGGCGGAATCGGGCCGCGTGGCGGCAGAGATCCTGATCGACCTCATCCGGGAACCCGAGCGGCCGCGGAGGCTCGTGCACATGGACGT
>PMZS01000175.1:4766-15960 GCA_003170115.1 Spirochaetaceae bacterium | reverse complement strand
CGCCGCCCGCTGCGTCGATGCACGTGAATGCATTTCGATGGAAAACATACGAGAAATGGCCGTGAGCCCGGACGCCTCGCTGAAGGAAGCTCTCTCCCGGATGCTCGGGACGAGCGCGCGCACGCTCCCCGTGGTGGACGCGCAGTTCCGACTCGTCGGGGAGCGCAGCCTGAGCGACGTTGAAAAGGCGTCGGAGCGGCAGGCGGACAGTCCAACCGCGGGAGGACCATGAGCCGCGCGCGGTCTTTCAATGCGTGGATCATTTTCGCGTTCCTCGCCGCCGTGTTCCTGATCCTGATGTCGAACACCGGTCTCTGGCAGCGGGGGTTGCGATTCCTGTTCCCCGACGTGCGAAACCTCCTCTACCCACGGGCAGATCCGGCGTGGCTCGTCGGCGAGCATCTCGTGCTCGTGGGCGTCTCCAGCCTTCTGGCGATCGTGGTCGGTGTCGGGGTGGGCGTGCTGGTCACACGGCCGCGGGGCCGCCAATTCCTCCCCGTTGCGGAAAAACTGGCCGCGGTGGTGCAGACTTTCCCCCCCGCGGCGGTGCTCGCACTCTCGGTCCCTGCCCTCGGATTCGGTTTCTCGCCGACCATCGCGGCGCTCTTCCTGTACAGCGTGCTTCCGATCCTCCGCAACACCCTGGGAGGCCTCGCCTCGGTTTCCACGGACGCCGTAGACGCCGCGCGCGGCATGGGCATGACCCCGGCCCAGGTCCTGGGAAAAGTCGAGCTGCCGCTGGCGCTGCCGGTGATCCTCGCGGGCGTGCGCACCGCGGTGATCGTCAACGTCGGGACGGCGACCATTGGCGCCACCATTGGCGCCGGCGGCCTGGGGGCTCCCATCATCTCGGGGCTCGTGAACCAGAATCCAGCCTTCCTGGCGGAAGGAACGATCATCGTGGGGCTGCTGGCCCTCACCATCGATGCCGCTTTTGCCGCGGTAGAGGGCAGCCTTCCCCGGCGCGATTCCGTTTGACCGTCAAAACCGCGCGCACGTATCTTCCCTCCCATGGGTGCATGGGTGCTCACGGCGACGATCCTGGCCTCCAGCATGGCCTTCATCGACGGAACGGCTCTCAACGTGGCGATGCCGGCAATCCAGGCCGGGCTGCATGCAAGCGGGGAGCAGCTCCTGTGGGTGGCCAACGCGTACCTCCTCATGCTTGCGGCCCTGATACCGATCGGCGGCTCGCTGGGAGACGTGCTGGGCCGCAAGAAGGTGTTCGCCCTGGGAATCGGGCTGTTCATGCTCTCATCGCTGGTGTGCGGAATTGCACCAACCATCGGCTTCCTCATCGTGGCCCGGCTCATCCAGGGCGTGGGAAGCGCGCTCATGATCCCGGGCAGCCTGGCGATCATCACCGCATTCTTCGGCCCTGAGAGCAGGGGGAAAGCCATTGGCACCTGGTCGGCATTCACGACGATCGTCACCGTTGCGGGTCCGATCCTCGGAGGAGTTTTGGCGAACGCGGGGTTCTGGCGGGGGGTCTTCCTGATCAACTTTCCACTCGGAGCACTTGCCCTTGTGGTCCTTTTCCTGAAGGTGCCGGAGAGCCGGGACGAAAAATCCTCCGGGCGCATCGACTCCCTGGGGGCAGCCCTTCTTGCGGTCGGGCTCGCGGGCCCCACCTACGGCCTGCTCTCCGCGCCCGACATGGGATTCGCCGATCCGAGGGTGTTCGGAACTCTCATCGCCGGCGCCCTGGCCCTTGCAGCCTTCCTGCTGGTGGAAGCGCGGAGCGCCCACCCGATGATCCCGCTGGGGTTGTTCTCTTCGCGGACGTTCAGCGGGGTGAACCTGCTGACGTTCGGCCTGTACGGAGCCCTGAGCGCAGGAACGTTTTTCCTGTCCTTGAACATGGTGCAGGCCCAGGGCTACAGCATGGCGGCAGCCGGCTTCGCCTTCACACCATTCGCGCTCATCCTGACCGCCCTGTCGCGCTGGGCCGGCGGGCTGGTCGACAAGGGGGGGCCCCGGCTCCCGCTGATCATCGGCCCGGCGATATCCGGCGCCGCGTTCCTGTTCATGGCGTTCAGCGGGCTTTCTGACGGGCCGTCGCACTACTGGGTGACCTTCTTCCCCGGTGTCGTTCTCCTGGGCATTGGCATGGGAATCACCGTGGCTCCTCTCACCACTTCCGTGATGAGCTCCGTGGCAGGTCACCTCGCAGGCACCGCCTCGGGAATCAATAATGCCGTTTCGCGCACCGCGGGCGTCCTGGCGATCGCCGTGGTCGGCGCGGTCGCCCTGTTCGTGTTCTCGCATGCCCTGCAGGCCCGAACGGCGATGATCCGGATCAGCAGTGAAGCCCGTGCGGCGCTTTCAGCGGAAGCTGGCCGTCTCGGCGCGGCCGAGGTTCCGGCCCAGGTGGAGGCTGAACACGCAGAGGGCGTTCAGACCGGAATTCGTCTCGCGTTCGTCGATGCGTTTCGCGTGGTCATGCTGATCTGCACCGCTCTGGCATGGCTCGGCGCTGCGCTTGCCGGATTCTTCGTCGAACGGAAATTCGCCGTGGTGAAGTGAGCCGCCGCGGCAGGAAAGGCGGGAAGGCTCCCCCTCAGAGCTCCGTGAGGATCTGGGAGATCTCGCCTTCGTATTTCTTGAGCACCTCCGGCGATCCCCCGCAATCGTCCATGTCAGACCTGAGAAATTCCATCAATCTCCAGTTGTTCCCCCTGTAGATCCGCAAGGACACATTGGGATCACCATGAAAGCTCTCATCGATCGGCTCGGCCCGGGTGTTTTCCCACCATACAAATGAGCTCACCGTGCAGGCAGGCTTCATTCCCTCCGCCAGTCCCGTGATGAGCTGCTCGACTTTCTCTTTTCCCGTTTCAATCCTGCTCATGTCTCCTCCAGTCCTTCTCTTCAGGCGGTATCCCCCCCGGGAGACCTTCTCTTTGTGTCCCTTCGCGGCCGCGATTTTCCGGCCGTGGGCTTTCCGCCGATCCCGGTGTCTTCCCCGGCCTTCCGCCGTGCATCTTCAAGGTCGAGAAAGCCCTCCTCGGGCTTCAGGGCGGCCTCAGCAGGCATCCTGGCCGTCACCCCCGGGATCGAATGTCCCAGCACCGCCGCCACGGCGATGATGTCCCGTCCCCTGTTGACCTGGATGGCTGCCCAGGTATGCCTCAGCTGCTGGGGCGTCACTTCCCTTCCGAGGATCAGGAGTGCCTCGTGCTTGATCCGATTCGTCACGGATACACGGCTGTACGGCCTGTCATGGTGCTCGAAGAGCAGGGTCTGTCCGTGGAAATATTTCCTGATCCGCTCCAGGAACGCCTTCTTGACGTAGATCGTTCTTTCCTTCCCCGCCTTGCCCTTCACCCGGACCTGCATCAGCTCGCCCTTCGCGGCCTTCAGGTCGGCGAGCTCCAGATGCAGCATCTCAGAGACCCTGACTCCGGTGCTCACGAGAAACGTGACCATCAACCTGATCGTCGCGTCCTTCGTGTGCCGCACCAGCTTCCTCGCCTCTTCGATATTGAGCACCTTGTCGGAGGGGACGGCCATGATCTCGATCTTCTTCAGCCGTACCGACTTCAGGAGGTCCTCCAGATGGTACTTCCTCCGCAGACTGCCCGCGAACGAGCTCTGCTTGAACGCGTATCGGACCCGGCTTCGTGCCGCCGCAATCTTCCTGTTCACCGTCGCGGGTGAGTAGCGCTTGCCCTCGTGCTCCTCATCCAGCCACTGCGCGTACTTCTTGAATCCCTCCACGAAGTAGAGTTTTCTCTGCCTGATAAACTCGATGAACTGCTTGACATCGAGCCTGTAGATGTCCCGGATGCCCTCCAGCTCCGCGAGAAGCGCTTCCTGTGCCGTCCTCGGCTCGCTCTTCTCTCCCATGTGCCGGTACCCCCTGTCCGTCCGAATCAAAATGACATTTTGTAATGTAACAGATAAAAATCGACGAGTCAAGCCACTTCATGTCCGGATAAAAAAAATGGGGGGCCGACCTGCCCCCCACTGGAATTCCTGGAATCGCTCCTAGCGGTCGCGGTATCCGCCGCCGCTGCGGGCGGGACGATCCTCGCGGGGCTTGGAGAGGTTGACAGTGAGGCTTCTGCCCTCGTGCTGCGTCCCGTTGAGGGCCGTGATGGCCTTCTCGGCCTCTTCCTGGGTCCCCATCTCGACAAAACCGAAGCCGCGTGAGCGGTCGGTGTCCCGGTCCATGACGACCTTCGCGGATTCCACGGTCCCGTGGCTCGCGAACAGCTGCTGCAGCTGCGAGTCCGTGACCGTATACGAAAGGCCGCCGACATAGAGTTTCTTGTTCATGTACTCCTCCTTGGAGTGGAATGCATCTTCGCCCTTTTCTTCGTACCATCCAAGGAGCAGAACTTCGCAGGATCTTCTTGGGATACCGCTGTCCGGTCGGGTGTTCCTTCGGGGGTAGCGATCGGAAAGGTCCGAATCGTCGGGCTTCGTTGAAGCCCTCTTATAATCACAGTTGCAAGGTTGCATGTTTCCGCGACGAAAGTCAAGTGCCCTCGGACGCACAGGGCATTTCCCTGCCTGCCCGCGGGAAAATCGCTATATTGCCCGCAGGAGGTCGGAAATGCCCGAGGCCGCGGGTCCCCCATCGAGAAGCCAGCCTGGGTCACGGCCCTGAAACGTTTCGAGACGCCCAGCGCCCGCAAAGTCACCTGGCAGCTTCTGAATACCCTGCCCCCCTGCGCGGCACTGCTCGTGCGCATTTTCATCTCTTTCCACGATTGCGGACATGGGTCCTACGTGGCCTCACCGATCGGGCAGAAGATAATGGGAAATATCCTTGGACTGTTCACATTCTCGTGCTTCTCAAGCTGGCGCTTCTCCCATGGCATCCATCACTCCTCGTCAGGGAACCTGGACAGGCGGGGGGTTGGTGCGGTCTGAACCATGACGGTTGACGAGTATGCGGCCAGCACGCCATTGAGGCGACTGCGGTACAGGTTGTTCCGCAACCCGCTCATCATGTTCGGACTGGGCCCCTTTTTCTCGTTCGTGATAGTTCAGCGCCTTCCCCCCCGCGGAGCCAGCCGGAAGCAGATTCTGAGCGTCATACTCGTGAGTGCGGCGATCGCGGGGATCGTCATCGCCGCGAGCCTCACCATCGGTATCAAGGCTTGCCTCCTGATCCCGGTGATCTCCCGCGAAAATCTTGCCGTTGAATCCCCCACGTGGCATAATCCGCATCTGGCCGAGAGGCAACCCCGAAATCGTCGGAGAAAGGCAGGGTGACCGCATGGTGGACCGGATCGCAATGATTGAGCCCCAGAATGATCACCTTCACATCTTTTCAAAATTTGAGCTTCCGCGACTCGGGAGCGTGCTCCTTGCGACAATCCTGAGACGCAGCGGCAAGGAAGCGACCGCGTACTTCATGAAGGCGGAAGACGTGCTTGCCCACAACATCCGGGCCGACCTCGTGGGGATTTCCACCATTACACCCACGGCCACGAGCTCGTACCGCATCGCAGACACCTTCAGGGAGCGTCGGATCCCCGTTGTGATGGGTGGACCCCATGCCACTTTTCTGCCGGAAGAAGCGCTGAAGCACGCGGATTACGTGATCGCGGGGGAAGGAGAAACCGCGCTTCCTCGGTTGGTCGGGGCACTGGACGGAGACGGCGACCTTGCAGATGTGCCGGGGCTCTCCTGGGTCCAGAACGGTGCTCTGCGGCAGAACCCGCCGGCGGCGCCCGTCGGGGATCTGGACGCCCTGCCCTTTGCGGATTTTTCGCTGCTCGACTCGGGGAAGGGGAAAGGAGTGACCAAGGGAATTGTCCGGTCTCTCCTGCCCATGCAGACCTCCCGGGGATGCCCATTCGATTGCACGTTCTGCTCCGTCACGCAGATGTTCGGACAGCGCCCCAGGGCACGCAGCAGGCAAAGCGTGATCGAGGAGCTTTCTCATTACGATCCTGCTCGACGATCGCCATTCTTCTATGACGACAATTTCATTCTCAACAGGGCGCGCACGAAGGATCTCCTGCGGGAAATGATCGCGCGAAAGCTCGGTTTCAAATGGACAACGCAGGTGCGCGCGGACATCGCGAAGGACCCCGAGCTCCTGGACCTGATGGTGGAAGCGGGCTGCTTCGCGCTCTACATTGGATTCGAGTCGGTCAACACAGAGGCCCTGAAAGAGATGAAGAAAAACATCTCCATTGAGGAAATGGAGACAGCGATCGGAGAGCTGCGGAGGAGAAGGATCCATGTTCACGGGATGTTCGTCCTGGGGTTCGACTCGGACACGCCAAAGAGCGTCCGTTCCACGGTCTCCTTTGCGATCTCGGAAAAAATCGACTCGGCGCAATTCCTCATCCTGACTCCCTTTCCGGGAACCGAGCTGTACAGATCACTGGAGAGCGAAGGCAGGATCCTTGACCATTGCTGGGACACGTTCGACGGCCACCACGTGAAGTTCAGACCGATCGGTTTCTCTCCGTGGGAGCTCCAAAAAGCGCAGATCGATGCACACGCCCGCTTCTATTCCCCCGCTCAGATTGCACAGAGGCTCGCACGAGGCCGCCGGGAGGGATTTATCATCGGGATGTACGCGAATGCTCTCAACCGGCGCTGGAAGCGCCAGGAGTCCGCGTACATCCGCGCACTCAAGACCGCTCGTCCGTCAGAAAAATGCTGACTCCGTGACTACTGTAAAACGGATTTCGGAGTCGGGATCAGCTGCGTCACGACAATCGAATCCATGTGCAGGACCACGTCTATCTTCGGTTGGAGCACCTTCTTCCAGTGGTCGCTCTGGTAGACCTTTCGATAGAGGCGCTTCCTCTCCTCCTCGTTCTTGAACCGTCGAAACCAGACGTAAAGATCCGCTTCCTTGGGCGCCGTGAAGCCCGCGGGGATCACCATCCCCTGAGACACCTGGAAAGGCATGATCTCTTCTTCCATGAGTCGCAGCCATTGTTTCATCTTGCCTTTTCTGACCCGGTATTGCCGGAGCTCGTACAACATAAGTGCCCTCCCGCAGTCTTCGTGCCCGAAAGTCTACAGGTTTTCCCGCGGTCACGGAAGGCGCGTTTTTCAGCAGGAAAGACGCGCCGCTAGCGATCCAGGGCCTGGCCCACCAGGCGGGGGATCTTGTCTCCCAGGGGATCGTCCTTCGATTCGAACCTGGCAACAACGGCGCCCTTGCGATTTACCAGGAACTTGTTGAAGTTA
This sequence comes from Spirochaetaceae bacterium, assembly GCA_003170115.1. Taxonomy (GTDB): domain Bacteria; phylum Spirochaetota; class Spirochaetia; order SZUA-6; family Fen-1364; genus Fen-1364. The sequence goes on along the minus strand of PMZS01000175.1, from coordinate 8,790 downwards.
TCGGTGATTTTTCCCGCGAATTCCGGATCAGATTCTTTCTCCGTGAGGAAGGCGAAGACGGGATGAATGTCCTTTCCTTTGACCGAGATTTTCGAAAACATTGGAAATGACACCCCATAAGTGAGACTGCAGAAGTTCTTGATCTCCGCGTCAGTGCCCGGTTCCTGCCTCCCGAAGCTGCCAGTCGGAAATGCCAGCACCTCGAATCCACGATCCTTGTTCCGCGTGTACATGGTCTGCACGTTCTTGTACTGGGGCGTCCAGCTGCAATTGCTGGCAACATTGACGATGAGCAACACCTTGCCGGCGAACTCGGACATGGCGCGCTCTTTCCCGTCAATGTCCTTTGCGATAAGGGAGTAGATGTTTTTCATGACACAAAGATAGTTCTCAGATGCGGAAAGAGAAAGCGAATATTCTCTTCGGTCGGCGCCCATTGCGCCGCGCTGCCCCCCGCACTACGTTTGACCCCATGCAGCGCCGCGCGTATCGCCTTCTGGTGCGCCGAAGACCTTGAACGCACCGGACGATCCATGCCGGTCCTCGTCCTGCCCCTCTCCGTCCACTACCGGCGCGACGAGCAGGGGATCGGAAAGATCGAGGCACTTGTCGCGGACCTCGAACGCCGCTGCGGGGTCGCCTCGCCCGGGGCCGGGCCGGCGGCGCCAATCCCATCGCGGCGNNCGCCGAGTCCCTCTACGGGCTGCGCCCGACGGGTGGTTCGGCGGCCGGCGTACCAGGGACGCGGGATTCACGGCTCGCGGCACTCATCAACGCGGCGCTCGAGCGGGGGGAAACGATGCTCGGAATCGGGAAGATGGCCGCCGCGGGAGAGATCGCGTCCCTGGATACCATCGGTCGAGTCTACAGGATCCGCCAGGAGGGCTGGGACCGCATCTATCCTGAACGTGACGTCGATGCCATGAAGCCGCTGGAGCGCCAGCTCGCCGACCTGGCATCCCGACTCGTGGGGGGCGACATCTCCCGAAGGCCGGAGATCCTCCGCAAGAGAGCGATCGTCCTTGCGGCGGAGCCGATCGATGTCAGCGCCCGGCTGTCGGACCACCGGCGGGACCGCAAGGCCGCGGTCACGGCGGTAACCGCTGAGATTGCGAAGGCATTCAAAGGCTGCATTCGGGAGTATCCTGGCTCCTGAGGCTCAGCGGGCCCTCCGTGCCGCCTCCATCTCCGCGATTCGCTTCCGGATCTCGGCGTGCCGGGCATGCGTGATCGGGTAGAAAAACAGCACGATTGCTGCCGCCACGTAGAAGGCAGCCCCGATCGGGCCGAACAGCAGCCTGATGACCAGCTGTGTCTCGTCGCCCTGCACCGCAATTTTCCCGTCATAGTGCGTCATGCTGAGGAGCCAGCCGATCAGCAGCGCCGAGAACGCCTGGCCCAGCTTCGAGCAGAAAGTCCAGATCCCGTAGAAGACGCCTTCGCGGTTCTCGCCCTTTGCCGCGTAATCGTCGTCGATCGCATCCGGCAGGATGGACCAGGGCAGGGCGTACCCGGTGGAAAAGCCTATCCCGCAGAGCCCGATGAGGGCGTACAGCACGGCGAGAGGAACAAAGGGACCCGCAAGGAAGATGGCGAGGATCGAGGCTGCCAGCTCGAGCATGCCGATGATGAAGCTCCACTTCTTTCCGATCCGTCTTGAGACGAGCGTCCAGATCGGGATGAAGGCCATGGCCACGACGAGGAGAATGAGCAGCGCGACCGTGACGGTGAGCGGATCACTCTCGTTGCGGACGTTCGTGAAGAGGTACTGGAGCGTCGTGCTGAGGATCGTGACCCCCGTGATGTTGAGGGTCCAGGGGACGAGGATCAGGAGGAAGGCCCTGTTCCTGAACGTGGAAAAGTATCCCTTCGCCATGTTGACGAAGCCGTCCTTCGGCCTCTCGATGACCCTGTCCGTCTCCTTGACCGTGAACACGGTGATGAGCGTCGTGATCGCGATCACGGCGCCGAAAATCAGCCCCAGCGCGGCGTAGCCGCCGCTCGGGTCGCCGACCCAGCGGTTGTCCACGACCTTCGCGCCCGAGAGCGACGAGACCAGAGGCAGGGCCAGCCCCGCGCCGAGCAGGGTCCCCAGAATGGCGAATGTGAAACGATACGAGTTGAGGGAGGTCCTTTCGTCGTAGCCGCGGGCGATCTCGGGGGTCAGCGCCGAGTAGGGGATGTTGACCATCGTGAATCCCACGGCGGCCAGGATGGTGTACCCCGCGGCGGCCCAGACGAAGAGCGCGGCCTGGCTCCCGAACCGGGGGTTGACGAAAAAGATGCTCATGGCGGCGAACGTGATGAAGGCACCCGCACACATGTACGGCCTGCGCCTGCCGAACCTGCTGCGTGTCCGGTCGGACAGGCTGCCGACGATCGGATCCGAAAAAGCGTCGAGGATCCGCCCGATTGAAAGCGCGGCGCCGGCAAGCCAGGGTTGAAGGCCCACCGTGTCCGTCAGGTACTTCATCACCACAAAGGCCCCGACCGTGAAGAAAAGATTCCCGCCGAGGTCGCAGACCCCGAACCCGAGCTTCGTTTTCAGTGTGAGGCTGCTGTCGGCCATGTCCCGCTTCTCCATTTCGCGCCTCACGAACATATCACGTGTCAGTCGGGCAGGGAAAGCATCTCACAGTCTCCAGAATGAAGGCTCGGCGTTCTCCTGCTCCACGCACAACGCTCCCGCATATCCGGCAGCCGGCACAAGATCACGTATCCACCAGCGTTCGCTTCCGCCCCGCGGTGCGCCCCGCGGGGCCAGCTCGACTCTGAATCCGCCGCGGTTATAGTCGAACGCGGGAAGGGTGTCGCGCGCGAATGATTCGAAGAGCCCGAGCCCCCGGGCTTTCGCGGCCGCCTCCCGACGTGTCCAGAGGAGAAAGAACGCCCGGGTCCGTTCCCCCCCATCACCTTCACAGGCCCTCAGGTACGCCTGTTCCTGCCCGCCGAAGAAGCCGTGTACTATCGCGTCCATGTCCCGCACCTCCCGGATGCGCTCGAGGTCGATCCCGACCCTCATCTTCAGGCTGACAGCGATCAAAGTAAGATCTCCGGCGTGGGAAATGTTGAACTGGATGCCCGTCGAGGAGGCCAGGCTGGGTTTCCCCGATGCACCGATCGTGATGGACAACGCGCGCGGCTCTTCGTGGATGTATTTGGCCAGCACGATGCGCAGCGAAGCGCGGGCGACGACACATTGCGCGCGGTCCCGGGGACGCAGAAAGCGTGCGCACTGCTCCCTTTCGTTCGCGGAGAGCAGGCCTGCAATGCCCTCGAGGCCGGTTGCGGGCATGTCGAGGGATGCACGCCAGACGTGCAGGCTCCCCTGTTCCAGACGGATCCGCCGAGGAGGCAGGGCCCACGGTTCCTCTCCAGTCGACATGGGGATTCATGATACGGGTCCCCACGCGCCTTGACAACATCTCCCCGTTGCGGTTTATTGATGCATTCATGAGAAACCCCTCTGAAGTCAGAGTCGTCATTACCGGCATGGGCACGATCAACCCCATCGGCGGCACCGTGGCGGAGTTCTGGGAAAATCTGATCAAGGGAAAATCGGGAGTACGGCACATCTCGAGCTTCCCGATCAACGGCTTTTCGGTGCAGATCGCCGGAGAGATCGACCTGCCGGACCTCACGCCGTACTTCAAAAATCGGAAGATGGCGCGAAGGATGGACCGGTTCGTCGTGCTGGCACAGATCGCCGGCGCCCAGGCCGTTCGGGATTCAGGGCTGGATATCGAGAAGGCTCCCCACCGCTACGGCGTGATCGTCGGCACCGGGGAAGGCGGCGCGGCGACCCGCTATTTCAACACGAAAAAAATCGTAGAGGACGGGATGCAGTCCACGTCCCCTTTCTTCGTCATGTGCATTCCCAGCACCGCGTCCGGATTTGTCGCCATGGAGTGGAACCTCCAGGGCCCATGCTTTTCGGTGAACTCTGCATGCGCCACCGGAAATCACGCCTTCGGCGTGGCGGCCTCTCTCATCAGGATGGGGATGGCGGACGCGATTTTCACCG
>PMZS01000175.1:0-4753 GCA_003170115.1 Spirochaetaceae bacterium | reverse complement strand
CTGGAGGAGCTGGAGCACGCGAAGCGCAGGGGCGCCACGATATACGCCGAGCTGACGGGGTACGGATTCACCTGCGATGCCCATGACCTTGTGGCACCGCACCCCGCATCCCGCGGCTCCGCCCGGGCAATGCAGGATGCCCTGGACAATGCGCACTTGAACCCGGACCAGATCGATCTGATCAACTGTCACGCCGCCTCCACCGCGCTCGGAGACCTCGCCGAAAGCAAGGCCATCAACCTGGTATTCAAAGAGCTCACCGCGAAAATTCCGGCGCACAGCACCAAGTCGATGACCGGCCACCCCCTCGGCGCGGCCAGCGCCGTGGAAGCCATCGCCGCCATCCTGGCCATCCAGCGCGGCGTGATACATGCGACCATCAACCAGTTCGAGCAGGACCCGGGCATCGATCTCAACGTGGTGCGGAACCATCCTCGGGAGAGCCGCGTGGATCACGTGATTTCCAACGGCTTCGGGTTCGGCGGGCAGAACGCGGCCGTGACGATTTCACGGTTCACGGGTTAAGAAAGCAGACTTCGCCTATGGCGGCGCAGGCAACTTTGCCATCGGCAACTACCTGGCCGATCATCGTCGCGAAATATTCATCGAACTCCAGCTTCTTCGCCAACAGCGTGATTTCACGGCCGGGGAGGACCGGCTCCAGGTAATACGCCCCCAGGATCCGGGTGGCCCGGACCTGCAGAGGTTGGACGACAGTCGGGACCGAGGTGCTGCGGCTCTGCAGGAAGTAGTGCAGGCAGAGACCCAGCTGGCCGATCATCTCGACTTCAAGGCAGCCCGGATAGACGGGATAGTCGGGAAAGTGCCCGGAAAATACCGGGTCGTCTGAAGAGATGAGGCGCGCGCCGGCAATCGCCTCCGCATCAAGGCTGACCCCCGTCAAACGGTCGACGAGCAGAAATGGCTCCCGATGAGGAAGGATGCGCTTTATCTCGGACCTTCCCCACGCGAGGGGCGCGAGATCGTCAGACGCGAAGAGCGGTTTCCTGCGGTGCTGCCTCAGGAGCGATTCGTAGTCCACTCTATGCGCGCAGGCCCTTGGCGATCACGTCCTCGATGATGGTGAGGGCGGTATCCATTTGCTCCTGCGTGAACTGCGAGGACACGGAGATACGGAACCGCCGGGCATCCGCGGGAACCGCCGGAAAGTCGACGGGCTGGAGGAAAAGCCCGCGCCGCTGTATCTCGTACGCAAACTGGATGAGCTTTTCCCCCGAAGAACCAATGATAATCGGAATCACCTGGGATTCGCTCCGGCCAAGATCCAGCTTCAGGTCCAGAAGCCCCTTCTTCAGATAGGCGACGTTCTTCCAGAGCGCGTCGCGCAGGGTTGAGTCCCTGGTGGCCACCTCCAGGGCTTTCATCATCCCCGCCACCACTGGTGGCGACGGCGCGCAGGAGAAGTTCCAGGGGGAAGAATACCCCTTGAGATAGGCGATGATGCGAGCGTTGGAACAGACGAACCCGCCGACTCCCCCGAAAGACTTGCTCAAGGTCCCGAAGCTCATCCCGATTTCATGCTCGAGCCCGAAGTGCTCGGCGACGCCGCGGCCGTTGCGGCCGAACATGAGGGTGGAATGGGCCTCGTCGATGTAGGTGGCTGCCTTGTAGTGCGCGCACACCTTCATTATCTCGGGCAGCCTGGCCAGGTCCCCATCCATGGAGTAGACCCCCTCGAAGGCCACCAGCACGCGCTTGCCCTTGCACTTCTCCAGCATCTGTTCCAGGGAGGCGGGATCGTTGTGGGAGAAGAACAGCATCTTCGCCCCGGAGAGGGTGCCGCCGTCGATCAGGCTCTTGTGGCACTTTTCGTCAAGGACGAATATGTCACCCTTGCGCAGCAGCCCCTGGATGGCACCGACATTGCCCCCCAGACCGCTTGAGAACAGCAGGCAGTCTTCCTTCTCTTTGAACTGCGCCAGCCGCCGGGCGAACTCCACATGCAGGTCGAAAGTCCCGGACAGGAGCGGGGCGCCGGATGCGCCCAACCCGTAGAGATCCAACGCTTCCTTCGCCGCCTGGATCACTTCGGGATGGGTGGAAAGCCCCAGGTAGTTGTAGGAGGTCATATTAATGACCTTGTGGCGCTTCCCGTCGAGACTGCTCAGGACCTCGGTGCCCGCTCGGGGGGCGGCAAGAAGCTGCTGCCCGAAGAGGCCCATTGCCGACCGGATTTTCGGGTGCTCGAACCACGACTGGAAATCGCTCGGCGGTGTGAGGACGTCCGGGCTGTCGTTGAAGAAGAAATCCGCCAGGCTGAAACTGAGCGCCTTGTCAGCCATTGCCCTTGTTCACATATTCAAGAAACTTGTCGGCCAGCTGGTCTATGTTGTTGAGGTCCGTGAGCTCCGAGCGGGGAACCTTGATTTTCAGCTCCCGCATGGACGTGGAGACCACTTCGATCATGTCCAGGCTGTTCGCGCCATAGTCTTTCATGGATTTCTGCGGGTCGATCCCGGCGGCGTCGATATCGTCGCTGTTCGCGGCGATGTTCTTCTTGATCACTTCGATCACCGCTTCTTTTGTCATTGCGCGCTCCTTCTCCAGTTCAAGTTTTCTGATCGGAGGACCGCTCCGACAGGTAGCGGCCCATGGCATTATCCCGGAAGGGCAGCCCGTAGTCAACGCTGATTATCTGGCCGTTCACGGCGTCCAGAAGCCCGCTGCACATGGCCAGGACGGCCTTGCCGCATTCCTCGGGAGTCAGGATCGTGGCGCGGGGAACGCCTTGCCTTGCCATGTACTCGAAAAAATCCTCCCCGAAGATCGCCCTGAAGGAATCGGTGTTCACCGTGCCGAATCGCAGTACGTTGACGCGGGATCCTTCTGCGAGAAGATGCACGGAAAGGTAGCGGGAAAAGAACTCGAGAAGGGCCTTGGAAGCCGCCACGAAGTCATACCCGGGGTAGAAGTGGTCCGGTCCGTCGCTGGAAATTGCAAGGATATACTTTGGATAGCTGCCAAATCGCTCCTTGATCCTTCGCGCGTAGTCGATGAGCGGCCAGGTACTGTACTCAAGCGTCTTGAAAAGGGATCGCTTCTTGTAGTCCTCAAGTGAAAGGGTGCGAAGCGCAAAGCTCACGTTGCTGATGAAAATGTCGATCTTCTGAGCGGCCGCGGAAAGCTCCTCCATCAACCGGACGGTGTCCTGCTCGTCCGCCGCATCGGCCTCGTAGAACCGCGGGGGCAGGACGCCTCGCGCCTCGAAATCCCGCGCCACCTCTTCCCGGTCGGCGCTTCCCCACTTGTAGGTCAGGAAGACCTGGGCGCCCGCTTCGGCAAGCGCGAAGGCCGATGCGAGCCCTATCCCTTTCGTTCCCCCGGTGATGAGGGCCGTTTTCCCCCCCAAATCCACGCCGACCATGCTTTTCGCTCTCTTTCCTCACTCGGGGTAAAGCTCCTGGATCGTCCGCCGGGTCTCCGGGAAAGAAAAGCTGATGCGGTGCATCAGGTCTTCCTGGTGCCGTGCGTCGACCAGAAGCTTTTTCTTGTTCACACTCAGTGCGTGTTTCAGAAGCGAGATGGACCTGGCGTCCTTTTCCGCAATCTGCTCGGCGATATCCCAGGCCTTGGCAACGACTTCGGTGCGGGGCAGGACGTAGTTGATATGCGTTCCTTTGCCCTCGAGCTCGCTGCCCCGGAAGCGTTTGCCCGTGAACATCATCTCACTGGCCAGGTATGGACCGACGAGCTCGGCCAGCAACGTGGTGCAGCCCATGCCGGGGGTAAATCCGAGGCTCATGAAAACCGCCCCGTAGCGGCTCTCCCGGGCCGCGATCACGATGTCGCAGCAGAACCCGACCGCGAGCCCGCCTCCTATGGCGTGTCCTTCCATTGCGGCGATGACCGGAAAAGGAACTTCGACGAGCCGCTCGCAGAGCACGAGGTCTCTGACCACCGCCTTGCCGTCGCACAGATCAAGCAGCGCCTGCTTCTCCGCTCCTCCGCAGAATACGTCCTGCTGGCCGCAGAGTATCAGGACCTTGGTCCGGCGTTCGCGCTCAAGCTCGTCCAGTGCGTGCAGGAACTCCGTGATGAACTCAGCGGAGAATATGTTGCGGCCCTTCGCGTCGTCCATTTTCAACACGGAAACTCCGGAGGGCTCCGAGGCCAGCTTCATCCGCTCGCTCACCGTGGTGCCTCCTTCTCCTCCCTTGCGCTCGCAAGGCTCAGGGGCCGCTCCGGCCTGAACCGGGAGAACCAGGCCGGCAGGTTCCCCTCCTGGAATGCCTTCACGCCTTCCACCGTGGATGGATCGCGCATCATCTCCAGCAGCCTGCGGCGTGCAAGAGCGCCCCCCTCTTCCGGGGTTGTGCCGATCAGCTCCGTGGTGAACTCCTTGGCGGCGGCAAGCGCCCGGGGCGAAGAGCACAGCAGGCGCTTGAAGATCTCCCGTGCGCGTCGCTCGGCATCGCCGCCCGGCACGACCTCGTCCACGAGGTTCAGGCGCAGCGCCTCGGAGGCTGAGATCCGGCGGGAGCTCATCACGAGGTAGCGGGCCTTTTGCGGCGGCATACGCAGGGCAAGCATGTAGGGCAGGACGTTTGCCGGGATCAGGCCGAAGATCACCTCTCCGAGCTCGAAAGCAGCGCGCTCTCCCGCAAGCACGATGTCACAAGCGCACACGAGCCCCACTCCGCCGGCTTTCACTTCTCCTTCCACGAGGCAGACAACCGGCAGGGTCGCGGAAAAGATGGCCTGCAGCACACCGGCATATCGGTCGATCGCATTC
>PMZS01000247.1 GCA_003170115.1 Spirochaetaceae bacterium | reverse complement strand
ACAACAACGTCAACAGCGCCCCCGGTGTATTCACCGGGGGGTAACTATGGCCCGGCGCGTCGCCTGGCGGTTGACGCATCACCGCCCCAGCCGCTCGATCTCCTCAACCGCGCGCATCACGCCGTTCTCCTGTCGCATCGTCTCGGCCAGCCTTTCCGCTCGCGGCCGCATCTCGGGCGAGTCGAGCACGTAACGCACGGCCCGGGCGAGTTTGGGCGGCGAGAGCCACTGGTACGCCAAGGGCTGCCCGGCGATGCCGAGGCCGCGCAGCCTGCGTCCCCACGACATCTGCTCGCCGAAGAACCCGACGACGACCGACGGCCGCCCCGCCCGCGTGGCCGAGTGGGTCGTTCCCGCGCCGCCGTGGTGCACGATGGCCGCGCAGTGCGGGAACACGAGCCGATGCGCCGCGGGGCCGAGGAAGTAGACGTCGCCGTCGCGCGTGTCGGCGGGATACCGCGGCGAGCACGTCTGAAGGATCGCGCGGCAACCCGCGAGCCGGGCTGCGGCCAACTGGATCTCGGTTCCTCTCTCGGGCTGGAGAAGCTGCGAGCTGCCGAAGGTCATGTAGACCGGCGGGAGGCCGGCGGCCAGGAACTCGCGGAGCGGGGTGGGCATCTCCCAGGGCTCGGCCGCATCGGGAATCGAGAGGAAGCCGCACAGCCGATGGTGCGGCAGCCACTCGGGGTCCTGTGGCCACAGGGCCGGGCTGGCCCCCAGGAGATTGAGCGTCTCGGAGGCGCCGCCGTCGAGGGTGGCGTGGCGCGGCGGCTGAAGGCCTTCGCGACGCCAGAACCGGTGGACCTCTTCGCGGATGGCCTTGTCGACGACGCCCTGGAGCAGGCGGCTGGTCACGCGGTTGAGCGTGCGGCCCATCCTCGGCAGGCCGAACTCCGACTCGTCGGGCGACCGGGCGACCCCCGGCCAATAGGCGACGGAGACATACGGCACACCGGCCTTCAGGGCCGCGATCTTCGCGGGATACAGGAAGAAGTGCGCGATGAGGAGGTCGCTCCCGGCGGCCAGGTCGCGCGCGGCATCATACATCGGCTCGACATATGGAAAGAAGCACGTGTCGAAAAAGAGGCGCACGCGCTGCGAGAGGCGGTGCCACGGACGCACCTTTCGCGGCATGTCCTGGAGGTCGGCCGCCACGACGTCGGGCGCCTGGCGGTACTCGCCGAGAACCGCGAGGAATCTCGACACATCGCCCCTGGCCTGGTTGACGCGCTCGGTGGCATACCCCTGCGCTTCCTGGATGGTCTGCTCGGCCTGGCCGCTGGCCTTGGGGATGGCCTGGTTGTAGGCTTCCTTGCCCTCGTTGATGAGCCGGCTGCGGTCCTGGATTGCCTTGTTCACATCCTCGAATGCATCCTGCACCGAGCCCTTCGGGGGCACTATGTTCTGCAGCTTTACCGTCGTGACCCTGATGCCCAGCCCGTAGGACTTGTACAGCTTGTTCATTTCATCCTGTCCCTGGATCTCGATGTTCGCGCGCTCCGCGCCGATTACGTCGAAGATCGTGCGGTCACCCACCAGCATGTTGATGACGGACTGGGAGATGTCGCGGATCGTCTTCCGCTGATCCTCCACGCCGAAGAGCCATGCGCGGGCGTCGGTGATCTGGTACTGGATGATCCACTCCACATCGATGATGTTCAGATCTCCGGTGAGCATGATCGATTCGTTTGTATAGTCCTGGCTGGAGTAGGTCGATACGATGCCGGACTCCAGGGTGCGGAATCCGAACTCTTCTTTCAGAATCCTCTGGGTCGGGACGTTGTAGTTCCTTTCCACTCCGAAGGGAATCTTGAAGTGCAGGCCCGGACCGACCATCCGGGAAAACTTGCCGAGATTCAGGACGACCGATTCCTCCTTCTGATCGACCATGAAAAAGCTGGAAAAAAGAAGGATCAGACCGAGTATCACGGCGATCGCGATCCACACGAGCGCCGGCGTGATGTTGCGGAAAGCCTTCCGCGGGGTGACATCTGTCATAGCGCCTCCACTCAACCAGTCTACGGACCTGGTGCACCGGAGTCAACGAAGCGCAAAGCCACTTGCCTTGACGCCCCGGGGAGCCTCGGCTACATTTGCGGCACATATGGAAAGACGTCTCATCACCTCCGCCCTGCCGTACGTGAACAACATCCCTCACTTAGGCAACCTCATCCAGGTGCTCTCTGCGGACGTGTTCGCGCGTTACTGCCGGCTTGCCGGCTATGATACCCTCTACATCTGCGGAACCGACGAGTACGGCACAGCCACTGAGACAAAGGCGCTGGAAGAGGGAATCACGCCGCGGGAATTGTGCGACCGCTACCACGCCATCCACCGGGACATCTACGCCTGGTTCAACGTCTCGTTCGACCGCTTTGGCCGGACCTCGGTGCCGGTGCACACGGAAATCACCCAGCACATCTTTACGAAGCTCCACGAAAACGGCTACATCAACGAGCGTGTCCTCAGCCAGCCCTACTGCGAAAAGGACCAGAGATTCCTCGCGGACCGCTATGTCCTGGGCACCTGCCCCCACTGCCGGTATCCCGACGCCCGGGGGGACCAGTGTGAGAGCTGCGGGAAACTGCTCGATCCCATCGAGCTGATCGACCCGCGGTGCAGCGTGTGCTCCACGCGGCCGGTGATCAGGGAGACGAAGCACCTGTTCATCGACCTGCCTGCCATCCTGCCCAAGCTGCGCAACTGGATCGAGTCTGCCGCGGAGAAAGGCTTCTGGGCGCGCAATGCCGTACAGATGACGTACGCCTGGATGAGGGATGGCCTGAAGGAGCGGGGTATCACCCGCGACCTGAAGTGGGGCATTCCGGTCCCCCTGGACGGCTACCGCGACAAGGTCTTCTACGTGTGGTTCGACGCTCCCATAGGCTACATCTCCATCACGGCGGATCACACGCCGGAGTGGAAGAGCTGGTGGTATGCGCCGAAAGAGGTGAAGCTCTTCCAGTTCATCGGAAAGGACAACATCCCCTTCCACACGGTGATCTTTCCCTGCAGCCAGCTGGGCACGGGGGAGGAGTGGACGACGCTGTATCACATGTCCTCCACGGAGTACCTCAACTATGAGGGCGGCAAGTTCTCCAAGAGCAAGGGTGTCGGGGTATTCGGCACGGATGCGAAGGAAACGGGAATCCCGGCGGACGTCTGGCGCTTCTACGTGTACTACAACCGTCCGGAGAAATCCGATGCTCTGTTCACGTGGAAGGATTTCCAGGAGAAAGTGAACGCGGAGCTCATCGGCAACCTGGGGAATCTCGTCAACCGCACCCTCCAGTTCGTCTCCCGTTTCTACGGCGGTCGACTGCCGGAGGGGAAGCCGGACGAGGAGTTCTGGGAGCAGGTGCGCTCGGCGGAGTCGGAGATCGCCGGCCTGCTGGAAAAGGTGGAGCTGCGGGAGGCGTTCCACAGGATTTTTGCGCTCTCGTCGGTCGGGAACAAGAAGTTCCAGGACGGAGAGCCGTGGAAGGGAGTGAAGGAAACACCTGAGGCCACGGCCAGCCTCATCTGGAACCTGACATATCTTGTGCGCGACCTGGCGATCCTGGCCAGCCCCTACCTCCCGACGACCTCCGAGCGAATCGCTGCAACCCTCGGCTCCGGGGCCATTTCGTGGTCGGACCTCGGGGTTTTGAAGGGAATCTCTGATGTGCAGAAACCCGAGCTTCTGTTCGCCCGTCTGGAAGACAAGGAGATAGAGACGCTCCGCCTCCGCTTCTCGGGCACGCAGAAGGAACGCCAGGAAGCTTCCGATGCCGCGGCCCGGGCCGCGGTTCCGAGCCCCGCCGAAATTGCCGCACGATTCCGCGCATCGGTGGACCTGCGGGCGGCGAAGATCGTGGAGATCAGGCGCCACCCCGACGCGGAGAAGCTGTACATCGAGACGATCGATCTCGGCGCCGAACGCAGGACGATAGTATCCGGGCTCGTGCCCCATTATAAGGAAGAAGAACTGCTGGGACACACGGTGGTCCTGGTGGCAAACCTCAAGCCGGCGCTCCTTCGCGGCGTGGAGAGCCAGGGGATGCTCCTCGCGGCGTCAGAGGGAAAGATGGTAGAAGTGCTCTTCGTGGATCACGCGAAGCCCGGCGACCGAATCGTCCTCTCCGGCGGGCCTTCTGCTGAATCACCCGTCCAGATCGACATTGACGCCTTTTTCGCCATGCCCATTGCCGCGGAGAACAGCCGCGTGGTGGTCGGGGATGCGGGGCTGGAATACGAAGGGAAGCCGCTCACCACGGCAAGAGTCGCGAAGGGAAGGGTGAAGTAATCGAACCGGGAGATGCGCGAACCGCGGTCTCCGTGCGCGAGGTCCCGCTTTCAATCCTCGATGCCAGCGACGAGATGCTCCAGTCAGGCTTCTGGGGGGAGTTCAAGCAGAAACACGGGTGGCGGGCCTCCGCGTTCAGCGTGTCCGCGGGATCGTCCTCCTTCGGGCTCCTCGTGCTGACACGAAGGATCGCCAGACTCTTCTCTCTTGCGTACGTTCCGTTCGGGCCTGTTTTCGATCCGTGCGCGGGGAGAGGAGAGTTCCTTGCGAGCCTTGCGAGCGCATTGCGTCCGCGCCTGCCGCGCGGAACGCTGTTTCTCCGGTTCGATCTTCCCTGGGCAAAAGGCGGCGAGATGCCGGTCTCACGGGGGCACGGCGTTGCGCGCGTGAGGAAGAGCGCCAGCGACATGCAGCCGGCGAGCACTGTTGTCATCGACATTGCGCGTTCCCTGGATGCGGTGCTGAAGTCGATGAAGACAAAGACCCGGTACAACATCCGGCTTTCCGAAAAGAAGGGCGTGACCATCGCCGAGGGAAGCCTGAATGACCTGGACCGCTGGTATTCGATCTACCAGGAAACCGCGCGACGGGACAGGATTGGCATTCACACTCTCTCATATTACCGGGATCTCCTGCGCTCATCCCACGAATACCCGGGAGAAGCACCCGATGTGAAACTGCTCCTCGCCCTGCACGAGGGCGAGATGCTGGCGGGAAACATCGTTGCGTTCTGGAAAACCCGTGCCGCGTACCTGTACGGCGCATCATCCGGGGTCAAGCGCAACCTTATGCCCACCTATGCTCTTCAGTGGGAAGCGATCCGGCTTGCCCATGCCGCGGGCTGCCTCACCTATGATCTGTACGGCGTGCCGCCTCGGCCCGACCCGGGTCATCCCATGTCCGGATTGTATCAGTTCAAGACGGGATTCTCCGACAAGGTCCTGGAGCGGTGGGGAACGTGGGACGCGTCATTCAGACCGTTGCTCTTTTCACTCTATGGCGCCGCGGAGGCGGCACGCATGTTCTACCACAGAGGTGTGAAGAAGCGACTCAGGGCACGGACGAGGGAAGCCGACTCGTAGTCCAGGGTCAGGCGGCGCTGATCGTCGATTCCAATTCGGGCTTCGCACCCTGCGCATCCCGCGGGGCCCAGCGCGAAGCCCAGGAACCGGGCGGTGTTGAGAAGTGCCCCCCGACCCCGACGTGATCCCGGGGAGTCGCCGACATGACGGTGACGCCGATCAGCGTGATCCGCCTGCGGCCCAGGATGTCGGACAGCGCTCCGAACGCGCCCAGGAGGGCCGTGGTCGGCAGAACATAGCTCAGGACGACCCAGCGGATGGCCTGGTCGACGTGAAAATCACGGGACATGATGGGGAGAGCGACGTTGACGACGTTGCTGTCCAGGGCTGCCATGAAAACCGCCAGCGATGCGCCGATGAGCGCCCACCAGCGCCACTTGTATTCGCGGGAATCGACGATGCTATTGAAAACGCCTTGCGGCATGAGGGAGATCTCCTGTCACAGGCGAGCAATTTACTGAGACAACAGAGCACAAGTCAAGAAAAAGGTCGGGCATGACCTTCGGTCTTCACATTTCCTTCACAGCCCGCGTGCATGCTTGCGCTCATCCTGGTTCAGCGGGGAGGTTCCATGGCAACCAAGCGCGCAACTGAGCGTCTCACCGTGGACGGTATGACATGCAACAGTTGCGAGACACGTATCGAGAAGGCGGTTCGTGCCCTGGCGGGGGTGGGCCAGGTCAGCGCGAGCGCGCCAATTTCCGAGGTGATCGTCTACTACAATCCGGATCTCGTCACTCGTGGAGCAATTCTTGATGCAATCCGCGGCGCCGGGTACCAGGTGCGCGAAGACTCAGCGCCGGCGAAGTCCGGCGCCGTGTATCGCTTCCTGGGGCTGATCGCCGTGGTCGCGGCGATCTACCTGATCATCCGCTACACCGTCGGTTTCACTTTCCTGCCAACGGTGACGCAATCGATGGGGTACGGGCTGATCTTCGTGGTCGGGCTCCTGACATCGCTTCATTGCATCGCCATGTGCGGCGGAATCGTGCTCTCCCAGGGGATCAAGGGGCACGAGGCCGTTTCGAAGCCAGCCTTGGTTCCGACAGGACTGAAGGAACGGCTCCTGCCGAGCCTCCTGTACAATGGCGGCCGGGTCGTTTCCTACACGATCATCGGCGGAATCGTGGGAGCCCTGGGTTCCCTTTTCAGCCTCTCCACGACGCTCAAGGGCGTCATACCCGTCATCGCAGGAGCCTTCATGCTCTTCCTCGGAGTGCGGATGCTCGGCATCTTCCCGTGGCTTTCCCGCCTGAAGGTCCGGTTCCCGGGCCTCGGGGGGAGCAGAATGCGTTCCGCGGCATCGGGACGCGGGCCATTCGTCGTCGGCCTTCTGAACGGCCTCATGCCATGCGGGCCCCTCCAGACAATGCAGGTCTACGCCCTCGGAACGGGAAGCTTCCTCGCGGGTGCGCTTTCCATGTTCCTCTTCAGTCTCGGCACGGTGCCTCTGCTCCTGGGATTCGGGGCCCTCAGCGCCTTCCTCAGCGCAAAGTTCAACCGCGGTATGCTGAAGGCCAGCGGTGTGCTCGTCATGGCCCTCGGCCTTGTGATGTTTGCCCGCGGCATGAATCTCTTCGGGGTCGCGCTCCCGGTACTCTCTCCAGCTCCGGGGAGCTCGATCGCCGTGGCAAAGGTGATCGGCGACTACCAGGAGGTGAGAACCACCGTCGAATCGGGAGAGTATCACCCCTTCATCGTGCAGAGGGGGATTCCGGTGCATTGGATCGTGAGCGCGAAGGCCGTGGACCTCAACGGCTGCAACAACCCGCTCACCGTTCCCGGGTACGGGATCAGGAAGCAGCTGGTGCCCGGCGACAACCTGATCGAGTTCACACCAGACAGGGACGGGACGATCTCCTACACGTGCTGGATGGGGATGATCTCCAGCTCCATCAGGATCGTGCCGGATCTCAAGGTACTCACGGCCAGCGACCTCACCGCGCCTCCGGCGGGCGGGAACATTGCCTCCGCGTTCGAGACGGGTGGAGGAAGCGGGGGCTGTTGTGGCGCGACGCCAGGCAAGTTCGCAAATGGCCAGATTCCCGTGGACGTGATCCAGATTGCAAGACGCACCACCGACGGCCAGGTGGCCGAGGTGGTCGTCGACGCGAACGGCTATTCGCCTGCGCTCATCGTCATGAAGCGTGGCGTGAAGGGGAAGGTGAAGTTCGTCGCGGGAAACCTCACTTCCTGCAATTCCGTCGTGAATTTCCCCGAATACCGGGGCGGGCTGGACCTCCGGCAGGGACAGCTTGAGACTCCGTTCCTCGACATCACGTCCGACTTCACATTCGAGTGCGGCATGGGCATGCTCCACGGATTCGTCAAGGTCGTGGATGATACGGCCAAGGTCGACCTGGAAGCGGTGAGGGCCCAGGTGGCATCCTTCAAGCCGCGTCCCGGTGCCGGCGGGTGCCGTGGGAACTAGGCGCAGAGGCGCGGCGAAGATAGTATATTTCAGTCCGAGGAGATTTGCATGGCAATAGAGATTCAGAACCTGAACGTGCAGGGAATGTCCTGCCAGCACTGCGTGCATGCGGTGAAAAGCTCCGTCTCCGCCCTCGCCGGCGTCGATTCGGTCGATGTGAGCCTTGAGAAGAAGCTCGTTACCGTCGGATTCGACCCCGGGAAGACCAGCCTCAAGGCCATCGCGACCGCCATCGAAGACCAGGGCTACTCTGTCGTCCAATAGGATGGGGTCCGCCCCCCCGCGCGTGCTCATCGTCGACGACGAGCCGAAGATCACTGAAGTCGTCGGCTCCTACCTCCGAAGGGCAGGGTATGCGCCCTTGACCGCCGGGGGCGGGGCAGAGGCTCTTCTGGTTTTCGAAAAGGAACGTCCAGTCCTCGTGATCCTCGATCTCATGCTCCCGGATCTTTCCGGTGAAGAGGTCTGCCGCAAGATCCGCGCTCACTCGCGGGTGCCGATCATCATGCTCACCGCGAAGGTCGAGGATTCCGACGCCGTGAAGGGGCTCGAGCTCGGTGCAGACGACTACGTCACGAAACCATTCAGCCCGAGGCAGCTCATCGCGCGGGTCGAAGCAGTGTTGCGCCGCTCGGCTGATACCGGCTCACCGGCGGCACGCGTGCTGAGCTTCAGGGATGACGACCTGCTCATCGACGATGCCGCCGGAACCGTGCGAAAGGCCGGAGCCGCTGTCAGCATCACGCCGCGTGAGTTCCGTCTTCTGCGCCTGTTCGCCGGAAATCCCGGGCGCGTGTTTTCACGCGAGGAGCTCATTTCCCGGGCCCTCGGAGACGATTTCGACGGATCTGACAGGACGATCGACGCGCACGTGAAGAATCTCCGCCAGAAGATCGAGAGCGACCCGCGAGTCCCCCGCTACATCCATACCGTCCACGGCATCGGGTACCGATTCAGCGTCGAGGAACCGCGGTGACCTGGAGCCTCCGTGCACGACTGACTCTCTCGTACGTCCTGGTGGCTCTCCTCTGCGTCCTCATGGTGAGCGCGCTGGCAAATGGCGTGCTGGAAAGCAGCTTCCGCCGCTACGTACGAGAGAGTCAGGCCCGGCAGGTGCAGCAGGTCGTGACCCAGGTGGGGGCCCAGCACGCCGCCGGCGGGGCAAAATCCGCCTCCGGCGGCGCCTGGGACGACGCGGGAATGACCGCCATCGGCATGAGCGCGTTGGAACAGGGTATGATCCTGAAGGTCGCCGACCTGGAGGGCCGGACCGTCTGGGATGCCACCGTCCACAACAATGGCCTCTGCGTGCAGATGATCACGCACATGGCGCAGAACATGGCAAGCCGCTACCCGAACTGGCGCGGCTCGTACACTGAAAATGTCTATCCCGTCCGTTCGAGCTTCGCAAATGTCGGGGTTGCCACGATCGGCTACTACGGCCCCTTCTTCTTGAACGACCAGGAGCTTGCGTTCATCAACTCTCTCAACATTCTGCTGCTCTGGGTCACCCTTGCCTCGCTGGCCCTCGCGGTCCTTATTGGCTTCATCTCGGCCCGGAGAATCACCGTCCCCCTTGCGCGCGTGACGCACGCAACCCAACGGATCGCCCAGGGCCAGAGGGACGTCGTCATCGGAGAGAAGACACGAGTAAGGGAGCTGGATGAAATCGCCTCCTCGGTGAACGAACTGTCGCGGGCGCTGAGGGACCAGGAAGCCCTTCGTCACCGCCTGACCACGGACATGGCCCACGAGCTTCGCACTCCCCTGGCCACCCTGCAGAGCCACCTGGAGGCGCTGATCGATGGAGTCTGGCAGCCCGACCCCGCGCGTCTCGCCGGGTTGCACGAGGAGATCCTGAGGATCAACCGCCTTGTGTCAGCACTCGAGCAGCTCGCTCATTTCGAGGGAGATGACGGCGGCCTGAAGCGCAGCGTCACGGACATTGGCGCGCTTGTGGCGGGTATTGTCAGAAATCACGAGCCGCAGTTCCACGAGAAGGGTGTTGCCCTGAAGCTCGCGCCGGCGACGGGGGACTCTCACGGCGCGGAGCCGTGGCTCGCCGTGGACCCGGACAAGCTCAGCCAGGCCGTGATCAACCTTCTCTCGAACGCCCTGAAGTACACGGCCGCCGGAGGAACCGTGGACGTGAGCGTGGACGCTCGGCCATCCGGGACTCGGATTCGAGTCGCGGACACCGGCATCGGCATNNGGCAGACAACTCGCGAAGCCGCTCCACCGGCGGGACAGGCATCGGCCTTTCCATTTCAAAGGCCATCGTGGAGGCGCATGGAGGGTCGCTCCGCGCGACCAGCACGCCGGGACGCGGATCTGAATTCCTACTCACGCTCCCGCCCGCACCCGCTGGGCAAACTTCCTGAGAAGCAGCCGCCCAGAGCTCTCTTCCGTGGCCGTCATGGCCAGTCGGGTCGGGTCCTGACCTTCAGCTGACAACACACCGCGAAAGTGCTCGATATATGCGCGAACGATCTCGGCGTCGAACTCGGGGTGGAACTGGACGCCCCAGGCGCTCGCTCCGAACCGAACGGCCTGGTTCGCATCCCAGGGGTTGGACGCGAGCCGGACCGCGCCCTCGGGCAGCCGAAGGACGGACTGGGTGTGGCCCACGTGGACCCGTATCCGGGGCGGCAGGCCGCTCAGGAGGGGGTCGTCCCGAGCGGCCTCTGCAAGTTCGACTTCGGTCGTGCCGAATTCCCGGCCTCTCGGATTGTCCCCCACCTCGCCACCAAGGGCATGGGCCAGGAGCTGGTGGCCATAACAGATGCCCAGGACGGGGCGGTTTTTCCAAACCGCATCCCGCAGCCAGGCCGCCGTACGCTCGCTCCAATCCTTTCGCTCCGTGACCATCGTATGAGAGCCAGTGATGATTATGCCGGAATGGCCGTTCAGCGCAGGCAGTGGGTCGCCCCCGGGAACGTCGATGACCGATACGCCCTCCCCGGGAAGACCCAGGCCCGTGATGATCCATTCCTCGAAATCGCCTTTGCGGGACTTCAGAGAGGGCAGGGTGCATCCCAGCTTGAGAATCAGAATTCGTTCAGGAAGGGGGCGCTTCATCTCTCCAGGTATTTTTCCAGAATCATCGTGATTTCGTCAATCTTCTCCGCGC
>PMZS01000138.1 GCA_003170115.1 Spirochaetaceae bacterium | reverse complement strand
CGTCGGTCGTTGGATTCAACGCATTCGCGCAGGCACCGACGGACCTGGATCTATGGACCTTCCAATCGGTCCACGCGGACTTCTATCAGAGCATGGTGCCGATCTGGAACGCCGAAAACCCGACCAAGCAGATCACTCTGAAAACCGAGGTATTTCCCTACGATGACCTGCACAACAAGCTCCTGGTAGCCTTGCAGGCAGGTTCCGGGGCGCCCGATCTCGCGGACATCGAGGTGAGCAAGTTTGCCAACTACCTGAAAGGGAAGATCCAGCTTGCGCCGCTCAACGACCTGCTTGATCCCATCAAGGACAAGTTCTTCCAGTCGCGCCTGGCTCTGTACCAGAAGGACGGGAAATACTACGGCCTCGATTTCCATGTCGGAATGGAAGTCATGTACTACAACAACGAGATCATGAAGGAAGCCGGCGTCGACATCGACACGATCAAAACGTGGGCCGACTACATCAAGGCAGGCCAGCAGGTGGTCGCCAAGACAGGCAAGCCCATGTGCACGCTGGAAACGACCGAGCATTGGTCCGTCTATCCCCTGTTCTCATTGGCGGGCTCTGACGTCCTGGACAAGAACAACAAGGTGATCCTCGACAGCCCCACCAACATCAAGGTGCTGCAGATGCTCTCCGACATGGTGCTCAAGTACAAGATCGCCGTGGTCACACCGGGCGGATTCCACCATTCGGAGCAATACTGGGGGTTCATGAATGACGGCGGCGCTGCGTCCATCTGGATGCCCCTGTGGTACATGGGGCGGTTCACCGACCAGATGCCGGATCTCAAGGGCAAGATGGCTATTCGTCCGATGCCGATATTCGACGGCTCGGTCAACGGCATCAAATCGCCTTTCCTCTCCACGGGTATGGGCGGCACCGGCACGGCGGTGACAATGCAGAGCAAGAACCTTCAGCTCGCCAAGAGCTTCCTCGTCTGGGTGAAGGGCTCCAGGGAAGGCGTCCTCGCGATCTGGAAGCAGCTCGGCTTCGACCCCATGCGCTGGGACGTCTGGACCGACCCTGCCATGAGGGAACCGAACAAGTTCACCCGGTACTTCCAGAACAATGACATCTTCGGCATGATGGTCAAAGTGAAGAACAACCTGAACACGACCAACGTGAGCGGCAACTATCCCGACATCATCGACATCTTGAAGCGCAACGTCTCCTACCAGGTGCTGGTGGAGCAGTCGAAGACTCCCGAGCAGGCCCTGACTGACGCGGCGAATACGCTGCGGAAATAGGGAATCCTCAAAGACGGAGAAGACCGCGGGGGCATGCCCCCGCGGTTTTCATTTCGGCGCTTTCACGGATCCGGCCAAGGAGGAAGCAAGTTGAGACAGAGCGTCTTCCAGAGCTCGATGCGACGAGCGCCGTACGTCTTCGTGCTGCCATTCGTCATTTCCGTCCTGGTTTTTTATCTCTACCCGATCATCGCCACGATCGTCATGAGCTTCCAGGATGTCGTTCCGGGTGAAACGCGCTGGATCGGAACCGCAAACTACGGAAAGATGTTCTCTGAAGACTTCTACAAGGCGCTGGGCAACAGCCTCAAGTATACGGCGCTCACGATCCTGATCCTGATTCCCGTTCCCATCATTCTCTCGGTAATGCTGAACGGTTACCGCCGCCGCACGAACGCGGTCTACCGTGCCGTCCTTTTCCTCCCTTCCCTGGTATCGGTTGTCGTTGCCGGGACGGTCTTTCGACTCACCTTCGCCCTTTCGCCAAAGGCGGCCGTCAACGCCATTGTCATCCTCCTGGGAGGACGGGCCACGGACTGGGTTCTCGGCGGCGCCGCTCAGGCGATGTTCCTCATGGTCATGATCGCCGTCTGGCGCTGGACCGGGGTGAACATCGTCTACTTCCTTTCCGGCCTGCAGAACATACCCAATGAGCTCTACGAGGCCGCGGACATCGACGGGGCGCGCTCCCTTGCCCGTTTTTTATATATCACGCTTCCATTGCTGAAGCCGACCATCATTTTTGTCACGACGATCAGCATCTTTGGCGGTTTCGCCATGTTCGAGGAGAGTTATATCTTCTGGCAGGGTCAATCTCCCAACAATGTGGGTCTGACGATGGTTGGTCTCATCTATAAAAAGGGGTTCCAGACCGGCAGCATGGGTCTTGCCTCCGCCATCGGCATCGTCCTGATGGTCGTGATATTCATCGTCAGCCTGATCGCCCTCCGGTCTTTCGGATTTTTCAAGCGGGAGTCGTAGAATGGCCATCCCCACGAAACGACTGACGACATCGGAGCTGGGCGTCTACATCATCCTGACGATCGTCGGAGTGCTCTTTCTCTTTCCGATCTATGCTCTCATCCTCTCGTCTTTCCGGCCCGGCCGCGACCTGATGCGCTATGGGATTACCTTTTCCAGCATCATCCCCGATTTTTTCAGCACGAACAACTATGCCGCGCTCCTGACCGGGCATCGTGGAGAGTACCCTGTCTGGTACAGGAACAGCCTCATCCTTGCATGCTCCCAGACAATCCTCACCCTCGCGTTTTCGTCATTTGTCGGGTATGGCATCGGGATTTACCAATTCAAAGGAAAGAACGCTTTGACCATACTGGTCCTGCTCATCATGATCGTTCCGCTGCAGATCCTCATCCTCCCGCTCTACAAGATCATGACAACGCTGCACGCCATGAACAGCTTTCCCGGTCTGCTGCTTCCCTTCATTGTCTCACCGTTCGCCATTTTCTTCTTCAGGCAGTACGCGTCGGGAATCCCCAGGGACTACTTCGATGCAGGCCGCATCGACGGTCTCAGCGAATATGCAATCTTTCGCAAGATATCCGTTCCCC
Organism: Spirochaetaceae bacterium; assembly: GCA_003170115.1. GTDB lineage: Bacteria > Spirochaetota > Spirochaetia > SZUA-6 > Fen-1364 > Fen-1364. The sequence continues at coordinate 5,300 of PMZS01000138.1, read as the reverse complement.
TGATGATTCCCGCGTATGGCGCGATGGCCATCTTGATCGCGCAGCAGACCTGGAACAACTTCCTCTGGCCTCTCATCGTCATCCAGACCTCGAACATGTTCACGCTGACAATCGGCTTGAACAGTCTGCTCACGCCCTACGGGAACAACTACGACATGCTCATCGCCGGGTCCTGCGCCGCCTCCGTTCCGATCATCATCGTTTTCTTCTTCTTCCAGAGATTCTTCATTTCCGGCCTCACGACAGGAGGCATCAAGGGATGACGGATCACGTCTCCGGCCGGGCCGTCTGCCTCTTTTTGTGCGCGTCGGTCCTGGTTGCGCTCGGCACGGAGGCGGGCGCGGAGTCCCCGCGCTACCAGAACCCGATCGTCCACCGGCGAGCGGATCCCTGGGTCTGCCGTCACATCGACGGATGGTACCATTTCACCGCCTCGGTTCCCGAATACGACAGGGTCGAGATCCGTCGCGCCCGGACACTCCAGGGGCTGGGCTCCGCGCCCGCCGCAATGAGCAACCCCTGGACGATCGCCGGCAAGGCGGTGCGCATCTCCAAGCCCGAGTTTTCGTGGGAGAAGAGCTGCTGCATGGGCATGCTCACGGCTTCCGACGCCGCGGATCTCCTGGATCCGGCGTCATGGGTCAAAAGCAGCCTGCCCGTGCTGCGGACTGACGCAGCAGCAGGGATCTACGGCCCGGGCCACAACAGCTTCACGGTGGACGGAAACGACGACATCATCGTCTTTCACGCCCGGGCGGAGGCGGTGATCTGGAACCAGGACGGGACACCCCGGTTCCAGCCGGTACGCAGGGACGGATGCACGCCGGGATGAGACGAAGGGAGCGATCGAACATGTTGCATGCGCGCATTTCCCTGGACAAAGAGTTCGTCAGGGCCACCGTCGATGACCGATTGTTCGGCTCGTTCATCGAGCACCTCGGCCGTGCCGTGTACGGGGGGATCTACGAGCCCGGTCATCCTGAGAGTGACGCGGACGGCTTCCGCACGGACGTGCTGGAGCTCGTCCGGGAGCTGCGCGTGCCCATCGTCCGATACCCCGGGGGCAACTTCGTGTCCGCCTTCAACTGGGAGGACAGCGTCGGGCCCCTGGAGAAGAGGCCGCGTCGCCTGGACCTCGCCTGGCGTTCCGTGGAGCCCAACCAGGTCGGATTGAACGAGTTCGCGCGCTGGGCGAAGAAGGCCGGCACGGAGCCGATGATCGCTCTCAACCTCGGCACACGCGGCATCGACGCTGCGCGCAACCTCGTGGAGTACTGCAACCATCCCGGCGGATCGTACTGGAGCGACCTGAGGAAGTCGCACGGGACTCCGGAGCCCCACTCTTTCAAGGTGTGGTGCCTTGGCAACGAGATGGACGGCCCCTGGCAGGTAGGCTACAAGACGGCGGATGAATATGGCAGGCTCGCCTCCGAAGTGGGCAAGGCGCTGAAGCTGTTCGATCCGCGCCTGCAGCTGGTCGCCTGCGGAAGCTCGAACACCCAGATGCCCACCTATCCGCAATGGGAGGCAACGGTCCTCGATCACTGCTACGAGACTGTGGACTTCATCTCCCTGCACAGCTACTTCAAGAACCACGGGAACGACCTCCCGACCTTCCTCGGCGAGTCCCTTGATATGGACCGTTTCATCCGCACCATCATCGGCACCGTCGATTTCATCAGGACGAAGAAGCGCAGCACGCGGAAGGTGAACCTTTCCTTCGACGAGTGGAACGTCTGGTTTCATTCCCGACAGGCGGACGAGGGGATGGCCCCCTGGACCGTGGGCCCGCCACTGCTGGAAGACGTGTACACCTTCGAGGACGCCCTTGTCGTCGGGTGCTGTCTCATCACGCTTCTGCGGCACGCCGATCGGGTCAGGATCGCCTGCCTCGCCCAGCTGGTAAACACGATCGCCCCGATCATGACGGAGAACGGGGGGCCGGCATGGCGGCAGACGATCTTCTATCCCTTCCTCCACGCCTCCCTCTACGGCCGCGGGGAAGTCCTTGAAAGCATGCTCCTGTCTCCCGTCTATGAAAACCGTACACACGGGGAGGTCCCCTATCTGGAGTCGATCGCGACATGGAACCGGCAGGCGGAGGAAATCACGATATTCGCCGTGAACCGCGGCATGACCGATCAGCTGCAGCTGAGCGGAACGATCGCCGGATGGGAGAAGGTGGGGCTCATGGAGCACATCGTCCTCGTGCACAAGGACCCCAAGGCGGCCAACACGAAAGACGCCCCCGGGGCGGTTGTCCCGAAACGAATCGAAACGACGCGCCTCGACGGCGATTCCCTGCAGGCTACTCTGCCGCCCCTCTCGTGGAATGTGATCCGGCTCAGCGTGCGGGGGAAGCTTCGGAGCTAGAGGTACAACCTCAGCTTGATGTCCTGATCGTAATTGCCGAACCCGCGGCCGAAGATGTTCACTCCGCCGACGTTCTGGGCATCGTCCTTGATCCCGATCTTCACTTTCACCGAGTGGTGCTCGGAAAGCTTCAGGTCCGAGATGGTGACGCCTGAGACGAGCACGCCGTCGATGTAGCACCCGGCGTCGGTGACGCTCCAGACCTTGTTCAGACCGTACTGTGAGCCCTCGAGCTTCCACCACTCGGGCGTGTACGTGCCGCGCTTGTCGCCGAAATCCCCCGGGGAGATCCACGTGCCGATCTCGACCCCGTTCACCCACAGCGTGATGTCGGAGCGCCACAGGGGATTTGTCCCGGGTGTTTCGGAAGACAGCTCGGCGGTCACCTCCAGCCTGCGGACCGGCTTTTCCTGGTACAGGGCGTTGTTGGGGAACTGGTAGACCACGTATCCCTTCTCGAACCAGAGCAGCCCGGCCTTCACGCGCTCGGGCTCCAGGAACGAGGCCGGGATGTCGAGGAACCCGATGATCTTCTCTTTGGAGCACATGCCGCAGGGAGGCGAGACGTTGTACTCGATGAACAGGCCAATGGGCATTTCCACCTCGATCGCGTCCTTGGCTTCGCTCGGCTCCGAGAACTGGATGATGAACTCGTCGTACAGGGCCGAGCAGATCTTCTGCGTACCCTTCGCGGCCTTCATGTTTCTCGTCTCGATGAGCCGCGCCTCTTCGAGAAACATGATGTTCGTGGCGATTGTCGATTGGGGAAGCCCCATCTCATCCTTGATCTCATTGACGTTTCTCTCGCCCTTCCGCAGTATCTCAAGAATATTCATCCGTACTTCGGATGCCAGGCCCTTCAGCGCCTTGAAATCCTGGGGAAGCTGGATGATCATGATCCGTCCCTTGCTCTTTTCGCCTGTCATCGAGTCGTTCCTCTCATAACTATTTCCTGCTGTTGCACTTGGTATATATCATATTCTCTGATTTGGTCAAGATACCGCCGGCCCGTGCCCTTGCTTTGCACTCGGCCAGAAGAATAAAATCCCGGGCTGTATGACTTGCTTTTCGCTGACGATCAACGGGCGCCGGATATGGATCCAGGAGCTGGCTCCCAACACTACTCTGCTTGAGTACTTGCGCACTCACGGTTACACCGGGGCCAAGCAGGGCTGTGCCGAGGGGGATTGCGGTGCCTGTACGGTCGCCCTCGTCGAACGCGACGCCGCAGGGAAGACGACCTACCGGGCGATCAACAGCTGCATCGCGCTCCTGCCCATGTTCGCCGACCGGGAGATCGTCACCGTCGAAGGCCTGGCGGAGGGGGGGACGCTGCACCCGGTGCAGGACCACATGGTGAAGCAATACGGCTCGCAGTGCGGTTACTGCACTCCGGGTTTCGTAATGTCTCTCTTCGAGGCCTGGTACCGCCACGACTGCCGCCGCAGCCGTGACCTGAGCGACCAGCTCAGCGGCAACCTCTGCCGATGCACGGGATACAGGCCCATCCGCGATGCGGCGCTGGATGCGCTCGTCGAGAGGGATTCGCGCCGGGAGGCTCCCGATCCTTTCGCCGAGCGCCTGAAGACGCCGCGGGGTCCGCTCCCCGAGTTGGACTACACGGCTGAGGGCGGGCGCTTCCTGCGGCCGACTTCCCTCGAAGGCCTGCTGGAGGCGTTGGCCGGAAACCCCGGCGCGCGCCTGGTGGCGGGAGCCACTGAGATCGGCGTGGACGTCACAAAAAAGTTCACCGCTTTCCCGGTCCTCGTTTCCACGGATGGCGTGGCCGCTCTCGCCGCGATCACTCGAACACCGGATGCCTGGCGCATCGGCGGGGCCGCGACCTTGACCGACATCGAAGACACCGTGGCCCCCGAGTACCCGTCCCTTGCAAAGATGCTTCGCGTATTTGCATCGCGCGGCATCCGCAACAGGGCGACGATGGGCGGAAACCTCGCCACCGCGTCCCCGATCGGCGACAGCGCTCCGGTCCTGCTCACCCTCGATGCCTCGCTCGTCCTTGCCTCGCTGAAGGGCGAGCGCACGGTCAGCATCGACGAATTCTTCCTCGGCTACCGGAAGACAGCCCTCGAGCCGGGCGAGATCATCATGGACATCGTGTTGCCCCGATTGCCAAAGCCGCGGGGACTCGCGCGGCGGGTGAATTTTCTGAAGGTCTCCAAGCGCCGGGAGCTGGACATCAGCATCGTGGCGGCCGGCTTCCGCGTCGATATCGATGCGGATGGGATCGTCCGCTGCGCCCGGCTGGCCTACGGCGGAGTGGCCGTTACCCCGCGCAGGGCCCGGGCGGCCGAGGCGGCCCTGGAGGGCAGGCGTCTCGAAGATGCGCGGGAGCAGGTGTCGGATCTCCTCCGCGGCGAGTTCCAGCCCATCGACGATGCGCGCGGCAGTGCCGCGTATCGCCGGGGCCTGGTGGTGAGCCTCTGGGAAAAGTTCGCGGACGGCGGGCAGAGCATCGCGCAGGACGGATCTCTGGACTTCGAGCGCGGGGAGGTTTTCCCCGAGGTGGATGCCTCACGCGCGCTTCATCATGAGAGCGCCCGTGGCCACGTCACGGGAGGCGCCCACTACGTGGATGACACGGCCCAGCGCCGGACCATGCTGGAGGTGTGGCCGGTCTGTTCTCCGTACGCGCGGGCGCGCATCAGGCGGCGGAATGCGGAGCGGGCGCGCTCTGCTCCCGGGATCGCGGCCGTCCTGATGGCCGAAGATGTTCCGGGGCGCAACGACGTGGGCAGCGCCCGTCACGACGAGCCGCTGTTCGCATCGGAAGAAGTGCTCTTCCATGGGCAGATCGTCGCGCTCGTGGTCGGGGAAACGCTCGCCGCCTGCAGGATCGCCGCCGCGATGGTGGAAGTGGACTACGAGCCTCTGCCGCCGATCCTCGGCGTACCGCATGCCGTGGC
>PMZS01000022.1 GCA_003170115.1 Spirochaetaceae bacterium | reverse complement strand
GTCGCGCCGCCGAACACGTGGTTGACGATTGGCTTCGCGATGGGATCCCCGAGCCAGGCGGCAAGCATCGGCGTCCGTTCGCCGAAGCATTTGAGATTTCCGCCATTCTCCAGGCAATTCGACGTTGATCAACGTCCTCCAGCGCGAGGAAATCGACTCATACCTTCAGAGGATAGCGGCCGTAGCGGTGAACGGTTTCAAAGATGCATCGTACCTTTTGTACCGATACATCAGGCTGCAGATTGTGAGCTCCTGCCAGGAGCAAACCACCTCCCAGCCCGGCAGCGGCAATGACGCGGCGAACTTCCTGCTCCACTTCCTCCACTGTTCCGAAAGGCAGCACGCCCTGGGTGTCAAGACCGCCAAAAAATGCCGCTTGCCCTCCAAAGGCTGACTTCAGATACCCCAGCTCCATGTCCCGTGCGGAAGGCTGCAGCGCATTGAGTACATCTACCCCGATTTCCAGGAGCTCCGGTATGATTGGGGCGTAGCTGCCGCACGAATGATAGGCGATCAGAGTCTGCGGATTCTGCGCGCGCAGCTCTGCGATGATTTTCTTCATTCTGGGCTTCAGATACCGCCGCCAGATCTCCGGAGCAATGAACATGCCCTGCTGTGCCCCCATGTCGTCGCCGAGCCAGATGATCTCGGCCCCGAGCCGCAACAGTTCCTTGCCCACTCCGATGCTGTAGGACATCATTCGATCCATCAATTCGAACACATAGTCCTTTTCCTGAATCAGATCCAGAAGGAACTTCTCCAGTCCGGTCAGGTACCACGATCCCTCGAAGATCGTGCATTCCAGGTCTCCACACAAGGCGTAGCGGTCCCCATAGGTTTCGGTAACCCTTCGGGCCAGATCGAAGCGACCCGGCGCCAGGGGATCGGGAAAATTAAATCGCCCCACATCGGCGACACTTTCGGCATTCGCCAGCGGATGCCCTATCATCTCACTGTAGTAGCCGATTTCCCGATACGTCACCCCCCACTCGTTTTTTAAAATTCCATTGCCCATTTCCCTGGTCGGATTCCCAGATGGCGAACATGCCCCTATACCGACGACGTCGTTCCCTAGGGCGACGAGCAGCTCATGGTACGATATGCGGTTCTGCGAAAGGGGTGAGTCGGCGAGCGTATAGCTGTCGATACCGACCGACTGGCTCAAGGCATGCGCCAGCTGCGGCGTGACCGTAACGTACACCGGAACCCGGTCGGGCTCCTGCCTTCTAAGGGCTCTCAGCACCCGCTCGCGCGAGCTTAAGTTAGATTCCATGGTCAGATCTCCCTCAACGTCGCACCGGCGGCCCGCGCTATCTCTTCACGGGCGATCTCCACCCAACGCACGGCATTGCCAGGATTGTTTCCGAGAGTGTGGTTATCTTTCATGATGATCTCCAGTCGGCAGCCGCGCGTGGCCGCCAGAACGTCTCGAAGGACAGTGCGGACAACTTGCTCGTCAAGCTGCGGCTGCGCCAACGGGGCGGGGGAGGGCTTCCATGAGAAAACGTAGCGGTCCTCGAGAAACGCTGCCATCTTCTTTGCGTCTGCCCAGGATGATACCGACACGCGTCGCAGTTTCGGTGTCTGCTTTATGACGGACCAGCGGACATCGAGTGGCTCGCAGCAGCCATAGCAGTTCAACCCGAAGCGTTTGAGCAGCGGCAGTTGGTAGGGGAAGACGAACTCCGCGAACATTTCCGGAGATACGCCTACCGTCTCCTGGCTCTCGCAGAATCCCCACATCTGTTCAGTGCGGACCGGCTCCTGCGGCACGCCGGACGGCAGCTCGCTGGTGTAGCCGAATCCGCCGGAGCCCACATATTGTTCCGCGTTCAGGCTCAGAAGTCCTCGATCCTGAAGTTGGTCCAGCTTCATCATGGTGCCGTCCCGAAGGAGGCTCATCAACCGGTGGACCAGCGGGGGCCGATCGATCATGTCCATCATGATCCCTTCTAGTCCTCTCCACAACGAGAAATCAAGTGTGAGGCCGAGGCTCCACCACCAGACTCCTACCTGGCGGATGGAGAGCAGGTCACCGAAAACTTCTCGCGCAAGGGCTACCGTGTCGGCAGTTGTCTCTTTGTCCACCTCGAATTGGGGTGGATGCAGCTTTTCTATTTCCGATTCATCGCGCAAGGCCGGCTCCCACACGTACGCACCGCCGTCGCCGCCCCGCTGCCGGGTTTGTAGACCCCAGTCGTCCTCGCTGTGCGTCATGCCAATCTCGAAAAACGGCTCGATGACCTTGTCGTCTTTCATTTGCCGCGACCAGAAGAGCTCTTTACGCAGGGTGACTTCCCAACGCCGAGCAAGCGCACTTGCGCAGCGCAACTGTCCGGCTGTGACGATCTCGTTCCAGCCGTTTTCTGGATCGCAAAGTACGACGGGGCGAGTGGCCTCCAGGTCGTTATGACGGCGCCACAGCTCGCGCTTCTCTTTCTGGGCAGGAAGTGCCGCTTCCTCAGCTACCTGTTCGGCGAGCTTGCGGAGGATTTGACGTTCGTAGCGTGGCGGATCAAGCTCGCCCTTCTTGCCAGCGTTGAAGTTGGCAGTTGATTGATACGCAGCCCCTGTCCATGCTCCGGTTGAGTTCACCAAAGCCACAATAGCGCTCCTTTGCTCTTCTTGTTGCTGGAGAAGCTTATCGCGCGACGCTCAAGCATAAGAGTCGCTGGCCGCACTCGGTCTTCCTGCATTTCGGACATCGTCTCATCGCGGCTCGTCGCACGATCTTCAAGGAGGAGAAGCATTTCTCGGTGAAAAAGGCGCTCGGTATGCTGCACTTCCAATTCCCCCCCGATCCAGGAGCCTTCATCGATATCGGCGAAAGGCAGGGACAATCCCTTCCGGGCGCCTCACGATCTGCACATCCCATGCAACGAGGTCCCCGTCTTAGCGCAGCCGGTGGTTCGTTCGGCCGCGAGAGCGCCGCCAGGAATCATTCTCGCGCGATTGCCTTGCTTCCCACCGGCACCTTGAGGTCGATGTCGCTCGTTCCCGCAATCTCGAGGAGTCGTGCCTCCAGCGTCTCAATGTCGATCTGCCCTTTCACGAAGGCGTCGACGATCTCCCCACGGTCTAAGACAATGATTCGATCGGCCACCGGATAGACATGGTACATGTTGTGGCTGATGAAGATGCAGGACTTGCCGCTTTCCTTGATGCTGCGCACGAACTTCAGGACCTTCCTGGTTTCCGAGAGTGAGAGTCCGCCCGTCGGCTCATCGAGGATGATGAGGTCCGCTTCGAAATACAACGCCCGGCAGATGGCAACGCCCTGCCGCTCCCCTCCCGACATGTTGCCGACCGGTGTGTCAGGGGTCATGAAGGAGGACGTGAAGCCCATCATCTCTCTCATCATCCTCTGCGTTTCCTCCTTCTGCTTTTTCACACGCAAGAACCCACCCCAGCCGGTGAGCTCCTTGCCCATGAAAATGTTGCGCCAGATCGAATGCTGCTCGGAGAGCGCCCGGTCCTGGAAGACTGTCACGATTCCCATATCGCGGGCGGCGTGGACGGAGTAATTCGTCAGCTGCGTGCCTTTCCAATAAAGTTCGCCCGAGTCGGCCTGATGGACTCCGGTCAAGGTCTTAATCAAGGTAGACTTGCCGGCCCCGTTGTCGCCGATAAGCCCGACGATCTCATTCGGTCCGACTTCGAAGCTGACGTTCTTCAGGGCCTGTACGAACCCAAATTTCTTGCAGACGCCCGACGCCTTCATAATGTATTGCGCGTTTCCCGCCGATTCATTCGCTGTCATTCCACACCCCCTCGCTACCGACGCAGAAAGCTCGGCTGCCGGTGTCGGCAAACGCCTGCGCTATTTCTTCTTCAGACCCACATAGCGGTGGCTAATCAACGCGAGAATCAGGATCACGCCGTAGAAGAACTGGGTATAAAACCCCGTCAGGCCGGAGGCGATGATCCCCGTTTCGATGAAACCGAGAATGAAGGCACCTATGACGGCGCCCCAGATTGTGCCGATCCCTCCCCACGTCGGGGTGCCGCCCAGGAACACGGCCGCGAGAATTAGAAGCAAATACCCGTCTCCCGTGGTCGGCCAAAATGTGTTGTTGAGCAGCGTCACCAGGACACCCACGAAACCTGCACTGAACCCCATCAGCATAAACGTCCAGATTTTCACTCGGTCGACTCTGATGCCCATCTCCCTCGCGCTGGTGATGTTGTCGCCGGTGTAGCAGACATGGCCGCCGAATTTGTGACGAGTGAAGAGGAGCCACCCGATGAGTGCGAACCCAAGCCCCCAAAGCAGCTGAACGGGGAAGACCCCAATGGTACCTGCGAAGACCTTCGCTATGGTGGATTCCAACATGAAGGTCAGGGGAATCGCGAGCCCCCCGGTGATGATCATGATCAGTCCCCGCAGGAGGAAGTTCATCCCGAGCGTTGAGACGAGCGAGGAAAGGCCGACCTTGGTGACCAGCATGCCGTTCACGTACCCGCAGAACGCTCCGGTGACCAGTGATGCGAACAGAGCGAGGACGGGACTGATCCCCGCCCGGGCTAGCATGGCAAAAACCATGGCCGAAAGTCCGATCACCGAGGGGAAGGAGAGGTCCAGCTCGCCGCTCGCCACGATGAAAACGTTCGAGGTCACGAGGATGATCGATGCGCCCAACGTCGTGAAGACGGCCGTGTACGCCCGGTAGTTCAGGAAAACCTTGGGATTTGCGATGGCGAACACGGCGATCAAGGCGAAAAAGACCCCCAGCACCGCGAACTCGATTCTATGTCTGTAGAAGAAACTCCTTGCCCTACTCATCCGAGTAAGCGACCTCCTTCCCCATGGGCCTAGTCCGCGCAGGACCAGCCCGAGTGCCGCTGGACACACGAGGCGGGGAGTTCCCGCCTCGTGTGATTTTCTCTCTTCGATCAGCGAATGCCGGCAACAGCCAGGGCTGCGAGATTCTCGATGTTTTCAGGCGTAACGAAGCCGGCTCCCGTGTCGTAGCTGATTGGGCTGAAGCCGTACGCGATCGTCATTGCAAGACTAACTACCGGCAGGAATCCCTGCAGATACGGCTGCTGGTCGGAGCTGAGCTGGACATACCCTGAGCGGAACGCTTCGACAATGGCCGGGCTCGTGTCGAATCCGATGTTCTTGATCTCGCCCGGTTTCTTCCCCAACGACTTCATATACAAGGGAACTGCCCCAAGGTTCGCGGAGTTCGCGTATTCGATCAGCTTTGTGTCCGGGTGCGAGAGGATTTCGCCGCTGAGAGCGGGCAGCATGAGCTGCGTATTGGAGACCATCTCGGTTGTCGCGGTCAGCTTCGTCACGATGAGCCCCGCCTTTGTGAACGCGTCTGCCGAGGCACCTTCCCTGATATTACGGCCGGGCATTCCCCAATTGCCGAACACGACGACCCGGTCCCCCTTCTTCAGTCCGAATTTCTGGATCGCGGCCTCCGCAAGCGCCCGTCCCTGGGATTCCAACTGCGCGCCGACGTAGCCGCCGCCTAATTTCGCGCGGATCTGAGGGACATCCACATTCTGGTACATCATGGCGATTCCCTGCTTGACCGCATCTTGCACAATCGGCATCAAGGCCGCGTCGCCGGCATGCCCCATCATCGCGATCCCGTCCGGCCTCGCCGCGACCGCGTCACGAAGCTGTGCGACCATCTTCTCGTTGTCCCATCCTGAGAAGACATAATCGACCTTTACCCCGAGAGCTTTCTGGGCAGCCATCGCGCCCTTGTATACTATGGACGCGAATGGATCGCCCGCATCGCCTCCCGCGAAGAATCGGATCGTGATGTCCTCCATCTTCTTCTGCCCGAAGCCGATACTGGCGACCATCATGCCGATCAACACAATTCCGAGAATCCGTTTCATAAGCGCCTCCTTCGAAATCGGTTGCCTTGTGTCGGGAGATCCTTGAAGCCATTCACAACGAACAGTGGAGGTGATTCCCTGTTCGTGGGAGAGCGGTCCCGGTATTCAGTTCCAATTCTCCTTTTCCCTTCTACATCAGCTCGCCTCCCGCTCCTTCTCGTTGTGCATGGCCTTGGAAAATCTCCCGCGAAGAAGAATGCAATCCCCATGCCACGTCACAAGGAGAAACTCTTTCAACGCTCCGCAACGGAAAAAGGGATCAGATCCTGCTGATTTTATTCAATTACCTCTCTCTTCAAGCCATTCGCGAAGAATCTGACCGTTCAGTGCGCTTGGCAAGGCCGATTCCTTGCTTCGGCAACGGCAAAAACGATTGCCGGCTGGCGACTAATGGTCAGCTTGGTGGCGAATATTCGCCTCTGGTCAGGCCGAACTTCTCGATTCTATAGCGCAAATTACTTCTCGGGATGCCTAGCGCCTGCGACGCCCGCGAGATATTCCATGCGGACTGATTGAGTGTTGCCAGGATCAGGGCTCGTTCTTGAGCCTCGAGTCGATTTTCCCGGTTCGGCTCCAGACAATGACCGCCGTGGAACACCTCCTGCGGCAGATCGCAGAGTCCGATCTCCACTCCGCTGTTGACGATCACGACTGCCCGCTCCAGGACGTTGCGAAGCTCCCGTACGTTCCCTGGCCACGAGTACTCCTGGAAAGCCTCCATGACATCATTGGAGATTTGTACTTCCTTGCGCATCTCCAGCGAGTACCTCCTCAGGAAGTAGTCGGTCAGCGGCTTGAGGTCGGCTTTTCTCTCTCGGAGGGGGGGGACGGAGATTGTCAGTGCGTTTATCCTGTAGAAAAGATCCCTGCGGAACACGCCTGTTTCCATGAGCTTCTCCAGATCCTGGTTGGTGGTGCAAATGACGCGGGCGTTCACGCGGACGGTCGTGATGCTTCCCACCGGCTGAAAGCTTTTGTCCTCCAGGACTCTGAGGAGCTTCGGCTGTATGGATACGGGAAGATCGCCCACCTCGTCTAGGAAGAGCGTCCCTCCATCAGCGAGAAGGACCTTCCCCTTGAAATCCTTGGTGGCGCCTGTGAAAGCGCCTCGCCGATGACCGAACAACTCGCTCTCCAGGAGCTGCTCTGGAATGGCCGGGCAGTTGATGAGGATGAAGGGCTTTTTGGCGCTCAGGTCCATGGAGTACCCGTGACGGTGAATAGCCCGCGCGACCATCTCCTTGCCGACGCCGCTCTCGCCCAGGATGAGGATTGGAGCGGAGGCAGCTGCGTACTTTGGCACTAGCCCCATGATCTCTCGCATCTGTGGGCTCTCGAAGACAAAGCGATCTTCAACGATGCTCTCCGAGAGTATCTGGTTGGTTCGCTCCAGCGCCGCTGTACGAAATACCCGTCTCACTGTGTTGGCAATGACGTCTACGTTGAAGGGCTTGGTGATGAAATCCACGGCCCCCTTTTTCAAAGCCTTGACGGCGTCCGGGATGGTGCCATATGCCGTGATCAAGACGAAGGGGATGTCCCTTTCTGTCTTTTTCAGGTAGTCCAGAATTCCCAGGCCGTCGACGCCGGGCATCTTTAGGTCCGAGATGATCAGATCGATGAGGTCGCCTTGTTCGATTCGACGGATCGCTTCCGCGCCGTCTTCGGCGGACGCGACGTCGTATCCTTCGTCCTTGAAGAGCATTGACAGGACCTTGCACATGTTCTTTTCGTCGTCGACAATCAGGATTCTCTTCATAATCTTCTCTTACAGGATGAGCTGAAAGGTAGCGCCCTTTCCCGGTGATGAAAAGACATTAATGGTTCCGTTATGCTGTTCGAGGATCCGGTGCGCAATTGAGAGCCCGAGACCCGTGCCCAAGGGCTTCGTCGTGAAGAATGGCATGAAAATCTTGCTTCGCTGATCCTCCGCGATTCCGGCCCCCCAATCCCTCACCTCGACGCAGAGGTATCCCCCCTTCAGGGAGGCCTTGATTTCAATCGGTCCATTCCTGCAGGACGCGTCGATTGCGTTCATGAGGAGAATGCACAGCGCCTGCTTCATCAGGTTGGCATCCATGGGATACAGGCCAAGGCCTTCAGAAACCTCCACTGTGACATCGATATCGGGAAAGCTGCTGATTGTCAGGCTCGAAAGCGACTCCTTGATCACTTCCAGGATGGAGCAGGGCGTTTTCATCGGTGCCCGCTGGTGGGCGAAATCCACAAAGTTGCTGATCACGTGATTCAGGCTGTCGATCTCGTCCAGCATCACTTTGGTAATGTCATCCAGATCCCCGCCGGCGTCCGTGCAGGCGAGCTTCTTCCGCATGAGCTCTACGGACACCTTCAGGACTCCAAGTGGATTTCGTACCTGGTGGGCCACGCCGGCAGCCATTTCTTTAACAGCGGAGAGCTTTCGGGAAATGAGAAGCTTCTCCAACTCAGTGAGGTCGGTGGTTCCCTTCTTCAGGCTGGCGTACACCTTTCCGTTGTCGAGGATTACAAACCGATCCGCCACTTCAAAGACTTCCGTGGCATTGTGCGTGGCGAAGATGACCGAGACCCCCCTGACTTTCGCCCGCTTCACCATCTCGCGCAGGTGTTGCACGGCCGACTCCGAGAGGGCGGAGGTCGGCTCGTCAAGGACAAGGAGCGTGCGGGCGAAAAAGAAAGCCCGACCGATAGCCACGAGCTGTCTTTCTCCCCCGGAAAGCGAGCTGACTCTTGTCTGCATCGTGATCGGTTTCCGTAAGCCGAGCTCGCGCAGCACGTCCTCTGCGATTTTCTCCATCCGGCCTGCGTCCTGAAACCCCAGCCCCGTGCCGCCACGACAGAGCTCGCGGCCGATGAAGAAGTTTTGCACGACGCTGAGGTCCTCCGCTAGGGACAAGTCCTGGAAAACGGTCTCGATTCCTGCCGCACGGGCCTCCCGCGGCGACGTGAAGTTCACGCGCCTGCCTTCAACGAGGACCTCTCCCGAAGTACGCGGATGGAGGCCGAGAATCGTCTTTATCAGCGTCGACTTGCCGGCGCCGTTGTTTCCCAGAAGCCCGACGACCTCGTTCTTGCCGACCTGAAAATCGACGCCATCGAGGGATACGATGCTGCCGAAGCAGACCTTGACGCCCTTCAGGCGGACAATCGGGTCTCCCTCTAAGGAGCTGATATTTTTCAAGTACCTCACTCCTTGGTCCGCGCTTCCCGCGGGCATGCGGTACAGCCGCCGATTCTTATTTCCCACGTCGGGGAGCTGTTGCGATCGAATGGGATAGTTCCTTTGACGATGGCTAGTATACATTGAGCGTCAAGGGGAAGGCCCTCACTTATCAGGGCGCGCGCACATAAATATTAGGCAGGGGGTGGCGCGGGCGGGGTTTTCGTGAATTTCCATGCACCACGAGAATTCTTATTCCTCCGGACTTTTTCCAAAGACTGTGAAACACTCCTCCCAGACATGAATCCTGGGAGGGGCACATGGATAAGGAGTAATCACCTCGACTCAACGACCACTTCAGCGAGCTCAAACCCAAGTTTAACACTTCG
>PMZS01000274.1 GCA_003170115.1 Spirochaetaceae bacterium | reverse complement strand
GTCGGGTTCGACAGCGACACGCCGACGATCTTCCGCCGGCAGGTGGAGGTCATCCAGAAGAGCGGCATCGTGACAGCCATGGTGGGACTGTTGCAGGCGCAGGCCGGCACGCGCCTGTACGAGCGACTCGATCGCGCTCGCCGCGTCATCGGCCGTCCGACGGGCGACAATGCGGATGGAACCACGAATATCATCCCTGCCATGGGCTTGGACGCACTGCGCGACGGCTACAAGCGAATCCTGGAATACATCTATGCCCCCAGGCACTATTATGCCCGCGTGCGGACGCTGCTACGCGAGGTCAAGACGCCGAGAATCCGCGGCACCTTGGACTGGCAGCGAATCAAGGCGTTCCTCCGGGCTTCTTTCCGGCTGGGAATTTTGGGCAAGGAGCGCTTCCATTATTGGAGGTTGCTGGCGTGGACCTGCTTCCGGCGTCCGGAATTGCTGCCCGAGGCGGTCAAGTTTACGATCTTCGGACATCACTTCCGCAAGGTCTGCGAACTCCACGTCCGCTGAAAGACGATCTCAGAACTCCCCTCCTTCCCCCTCGAGGTGGGTCTTGCCAACAAGCGGGGCAATCTGATCACTGCGGCAATCTGGCAAGCCACTGCCATGCGGGGGCAGGGGCAACCCGAAGGCCCGAACGGCCGTCCTAGCGCACGAAGAAGGGGCTACAGTGCGTTCTGAGGGCCTACCGTCCTTCCCTTTTTCTGCCAGAACATCCTCCAGGGCGCGCGCACATAAAAATTAGCCGGGGGGCGGTGCGGGTGGGGTTTTCATGAATTCTCATGCAGCGCACGAATTTTCATACCTCCGGACTTTTTCCAAAGACTGTGAAACACTCCCCCCAGACATGAATCCTGGGAGGGGCACATGGATAAGGAGCAATCACCTCGACTCATCGACCACTTCAGCAATCTGGAAGACCCGCGGATTGAGCGAAACAAGCTGCACAAGCTCATCGATATCGTCACCATCGCCATCTGTGCAGTGATCTGCAACGCTGACACCTGGGAGGATATCGAAGAGTTCGCAAAATCCAAGGAGAGCTGGTTTCGCAAGTTCCTGGAGCTTCCCAACGGAATTCCTTCTCACGACACCCTGCGGCGGGTATTCATACGGCTGAAACCCGAGCAGTTCCAGGCCGGGTTCTTGGCGTGGGTCAGAGCGTTGCGACCGCTCCTGAAGGAAAAGGAAACAGAAGTGGTTTCGATCGACGGCAAGACGGCGCGCAGGAGCTTCGATTCGCACGGCGGGATGCCGCCGATGCACATGGTCAGTGCATGGGCAAATCACAGCAGCATGGTGCTGGCTCAACTGAGGGTGCAAGAGAAGTCCAACGAGATCGATGCCATTCCCGAGTTGCTGAAGCTACTGGAGTTGGGCGGTTGTGTGGTGACCATCGATGCGATGGGATGCCAGAAACAGATCACAAAGGACATTCGGGAGAAAGGCGCCGACTATGTGCTTGCGCTGAAAGGTAATCAAGGCACCTTGCATGAGAACGTGAAGCTGTATCTGGATGATGCACTTGCCAGAGACTTCCGCGATGTCCCCCACGACAGCCATACCACCGTTGAAAAGGATCACGGCAGATTCGAGCGGCGAGAGTATTATGTGACCTCCGAGATCTCATGGTTGGAGGAGGCGCAGGGATGGCAGGATCTTGCCAGCATCGGTATGGTGAAATCCACCCGCCAGATCAACGGACAACAGAGCACGGAGATTCGCTACTTCATCTCGAGCCTCCCGCCCGACGCCCAACAGTTCGCCCACGCGGTACGCGGTCACTGGGCCGTTGAGAACTCGCTGCACTGGGTGATGGATATCGCCTTCCGTGAGGACGAGAGCAGGATCAGAAAGGACCATTCTCCGGCGAACTTCGCGGTGCTACGACATATCGCGCTGAACCTGATCAAGCAGGAGAAAACCTCCAAGCGCAGCGTCAAGGGAAAGCGGCTGAAGGCAGGGTGGGACAACGCCTACCTGGAACGGGTGGTGTTCGGGGCATGACCGCCCGCCCGCACCGTCCCGGGTTTATGTGCGCGCGCCCTGGAACATCCTCCTATTCCCCTTGACTCTCGCGTGATAAGGCTGAGGTTATCAGGAAAGCCCACTATGGATCGTTGGTGCTCACGGGACTGCGAGTAGGGCGACGGTCAGCGCCGTACAATAACAATGCGGCCTCATCGCCCGTATGTACCAAACATCTCGGCAACGCCCAGAGTCTTGCCCTCCATTGCCTTCTCCAATTCCCTTCTCGACGCACCTGCAGCAATGGTGAGTTTCTCCATGAGGGCATATAGTCGAAAGAAGTATTTGTGAGGCTTTCCAGGCGGAGGGCTTGGGCCCCCGTAGCCAATTCGCCTAAAATCGTTTTTCCCTTGCGCGCTGCCATCTGCTAGGGTTTTCTTCGGCTGGACGCCCTCAGCAAGTCCCTTGGCCGCGCCTGGCAGGTTCCAGATCACCCAGTGGACCCAGGTGCCTGCTGGGGCGTCAGGGTCATCACAGATGATAGCAAAAGCGTGCGTCCCCGAAGGCGGGTTCTCCCAATTCAGCGCAGGCGACACGTCTCTGCCGTCAGCCGTGAACGCCCGCGGAATAATTCCACCGGGCTTGAATGCAGTTGATATGATTGAAAAGGCCATTTTGCTTCCTCCTTGTTCAGCGCCGGCTGGCAGGGCCACCACGAACGCCAATACTGCAACAAGGGTGTGCAACAACTTCATGAATGATGAACCAATGCTGGGATAATTCAAGCTAGGGAAAAGGACCTTCATAAGTTGGCGATTGAGAGACGGTCTACTCCTTGTCGAGGGTCCCTGCAGCGATGATGAGTCCGAAGAGGATCGCGGCCTCCGTCGATTACAAAGGTCTGTGGATCATGAGCGATCGTCGTCGCCTTCAATTCGAATCATCTTCTGCTCGGTAGCCTGTCCCTCAAGCATAGGGACCGGCAATCCGATAGCCTTTGCCTGCTCCACCATCAACGGCCTTCCCTTGTCGAGCAGGTACCTGATAAATGTACTAGTAATGTAGTCGACCTGTCCCTTTGCGACCGCATTCTGTAACGCTCTCAACACCTGAGATTTGGTGAAAATCATCTGCTCCTGTTCTCTTCGGCGAGAGCGTTTGAACATCTCGTTCCGTGCCTGCTCAGAATGTGAGAGTAACGTCAGGGACCTAGGCTGCGGTGTATCAGGCCCGCGGGGGAGGACCTTCTCCTGTTTCCCTTCCCACTAGAGCGACTTCACTAGCCTTCTTGGCAAACAAGGCGAACGGTGTCCCAAGTAGGTCGGCGCTCCTGATAACAGGATTACTGTTCTTCACGAACAAGCTCTAACGCCCCAGGACAATCAATGACCTCTCCCGGAACTTGAGCACGGGCTCACCGTTCGCCGGCACCTCAGTATACACCCCAGGCAAAGCAGAATCGACAGACCGTCCACCGCTGCTCGCTCGAGAGGGTCTCCGCGAGGCAGGAATCTTCTGGCTGCAGATCCCGGGCCAGCCATGCTTGAGGTCGCCCGTGGGATCTCACGCGATTTCGACGTAGAAAATACCGCACAGATGTTCTACAGGATTGGCAGTTGATTGGCGAAGGGTTTTCGGGGGCTCTCAGGGGGGTGTCAGATTGATGTAGAGCTGAGACGCCCGTGCGTCCATATCGGGAGGACCTCGCGAGCCAAGTGTAACCCTGAGTGTAGCATTCTCATTCTGAAAGCTGCTCCAAGTCTTTGCGGATCAATACAACCCCACTTGACTCATTTTTCAGCCATGTATAGAATTATTACAAGTTGAAGCAGGCCGCGCCAAATTGGTACAAGCGTGGAATTCCACCCTGTCTGGTTCGACACGCTGGGGGTCACTGGTNNGGTTCGAGTCCAGTGCCGCCCATTCGCCGGGGCAGATAGGATAAGCCCGGTCCGCCCCGCGCCAGGTCAATGAAGCTCAAAGCGTTCGATCTTCTCGTCATGCTTTTTTCGGTCCCCGTCATCGGCGCGTTTTCCATCTCCGCGTATTCGGGGAAGGACACTGCGCGTGATGTCGTGATCGAAGCCTCGGGAGGGCAGTGGATCTACCCGTTGAGCGTGGACCGGGAGGAGAGAATTCGGGGGCCGCTGGGTGACACGATTGTCATCATCAAGGGAGGAAGCGCCCTTGTTGATGATTCGCCCTGTCCGGACAAGCTCTGCGTCCACAAGCCGGCTGTATCCAAACCCGGGCAGTGGATTGCGTGCCTGCCTAACCGGGTGTTCGTGAGGGTGGGGGGGGAAAAAAAATGGCCAGGACGTTGACGAGCTCTCCTACTAGGCGCGCGGACCTCGTCTCTTTTCTCGGCGCCCTGTGCATGTTCCTGTCGGCGATCGAATACATCATCCCCAAGCCGATCCCTTTTCTCCGCGTCGGGATCGCCAACCTGCCAATCCTCATCAGCGTTGACCTGCTGCCCGTCCCGTTTCTCCTGCTCGTCGTGGTGTTGAAGGTCATCGTCCAGGGGCTGGTCGGCGGCACGCTTTTCTCGTACGTGCTCCTCTTCTGCGCCGCAGGCTTCTTTTCCAGTGCCCTGGCAATGCTCCATGCCCGCCGGCTGTTCAGCGTGCGCATCTTGCTTGTCGGCGTCAGCGTCATCAGGGCGTTGATTGGCAACACCGCGCAAATCCTCCTGGCAGCGGCACTCCTCGGGGCTTTCTCTGAGGGGTTCACCGCGCGGTCCGCGTGGTGGGCGGAAATTTGCAGGTCCGGATGAAAACGGGCCTGTCAGCCCCTGCCGTCATTCCAGGGGCCCACGCATCTCCGCAGGCCCTGTTCTTCTGCGGGGCGCTTCTCTTTCCTCCTTTTCTCATGCAGCAGGACCTGGTGGTGCGCACCGGCCTGATGCTCCTCTTCATCGCCCTGAACATGCTCGCGGGGAAACGTGTTCGTCTGCTTCAGCTCCTTGTCGTGGCCGCGGGCATCGTCCTTTTCAACCTCGTCATTCCCACGGGAAGGGTGCTTGCCGCACCCCTTGGCCTGNNGTGCAATGAAGAGCGGCATCATGAAAGCGACTGCGATGACGGGCCTGATGGTGCTGTCCCAGTTCTCCGTCCGGCCCAGCCTGAGGCTGCCGGGCCGGTTCGGGGGCATGACCGGGCGTTCGTTTTTCTGCTTCGAGGCGATAATGAATGAAAGGCAGAAAATCGATCGCAAGGATATTATCGGAAGCATTGATGCATTACTGCTTTCCGTGAGGGCAGCGGGAGAGCCACGCGAGGACACAAACCCGGCACCACCAACCGCCGCGATCCAGCCTTTTCCGAACGCCGGAGGCCTGGCAACCCTGACTCTCCTCGTTCTTGGCCACTGGGCCGTGTTCGTGCTCACCCTTTTTCACCCTCGACCTTTCTGGAGTGGGTGAGAGATGATCCGTACTCTGGTAGTCGACACGATTCGACTCGGGCTTGACCTCCGCTCGTGGAGGGCGGGATTCAAGGCCCTGCGTCTGCCGTCCCTGGTAATCGCGGGGTTTTCCTGCGCCCTGGGGGTAGTGCTTGCCTTTCACGACGGCCGTGGTGACCTGCTGAATGCCATTGCCGTGATACTCGCGGGCCTTGCGCTGCAGGCGGGCGTGAACCTTGTGAATGATTTCTTCGAGTTCCGGCAGAAGAGGGTGGACGACAAGATTTCCCGACTCGGTTTTTGCCGCGAGGATCGGGAGTTTCTTGAGGTGCTCATATTCCTCGTCGGCCTTGGGCTTTTCGGATTCACGGGACTGCTCGGGCTCTTTCTCACGTGGCGCTCGGGCTGGCCCGTCCTGATCTTTGGTCTGATCGGCTGGATGGGCGGATTCTTCTACACGGGTGAGCCGCTGAACTACAAGCGGAGGGGACTCGCGGTCACGCTGGTTTTCTTCCTCATGGGCATCATCATGATAACGGGTGCCTACTTCGCCGTCGCGGGCACTTTTTCGTGGACCACCGTGTTGGCCTCCGTTCCCGTCAGCTTTCTGATCTCTCTCATCCTCCTGGCCAATGAGCTTCGCGATTTCGAAGCTGATACGCGTTTCGGCATCAGGACACTTGCCGTCCGCATTGGATACCGTTGGGCGATCATCGTTTATTGCGCCCTGCTTGCCTGCGCATATGCAAGCCCTGCGGTTCTGTACCTGCTGGGGAGCTTTCCCCACCTTCATCTGATATACTTGGCCGCGCCTGCCGCTGTTCCGCCATTCCTATTCATGCGTCTCCCGCCGGAACGGAGAGGAGGCATTATTCCGGTTGTCATGCTGCACCACCTGGTGTATGGATTGTTATACTGTCTCACGTTTTACATGAAGTAAAGGAGAGAAATGAGCAAACTACGCTTCGCGATGATTCTCAGCGTGTACCTGTTGACCGGTGTCGGCCTTCTCTGCGGTGACACGCCACAATCAGAGCTGAGGATCGGTCTCATGCCCGCGTACAATTCTATTCCCCTCGTCGTTGCGGAAGCCCGGCGGCTGTTCGAGGCTCAAGGGCTAGCCGTCACGCTCGTGCCGTTCAACGGCCAGCTCGAACGCGAGACTGCCCTCCAGACAGGAGCGCTTGACGGGACGGTTTCGGACCTGATCAACGCGATCCAGTCCTGGACGCACGGTTTTGGCGCCCGGGTGACTTCGGTCACTGAAGGGAACTTCGCTCTGCTCGCGTCGCCCCGGGGGAGCATGAGAGCCCTCACGGACTGGCCATCCGCCGGCGGTGCGCGGATTCGAACCGGACTTCTCGAGAACAGCATCGTCTACTACCTGACCGAACGCATGCTCGCATCGGCCGGCGCTGACCTCTCGCGACTGGAATTGGTGCCGATCGTCCAGCTGCCGGCGCGCGTGGAAATGCTTCTGGCGGGGAAGGTGGATGCCGCCTGCCTTCCGGAGCCGCTTGCCACGCTCGCGGTCTCCCGCGGCGCGCACGTTCTCGCAGATTCCGAAGACATGGGAACCACGCCCGGCGTACTGCTCTTCACAAAGGGGGCAATCGCGGACAAGCGGGCGGCCATCTCGGCCTTTTATCGCGCGTATGACGCGGCTGTGGACGAGGTGAACGCCCGGCCTGATGAATACCGCAAGAGCATTGTTGAGGGGTGCGGGTTTCCCCCGTCGGTCGCCGGCATCATGCGGGTCCCGAAGTTTCGTCATGCATTTCTCCCACCCGCAATCCTGGTGTCCGATGTGGCCGAATGGATGATTCGCAAAGGCCTGGCGGAAAAGGTTCCCTCCTATGCCGACATCGTCGCGGCGGATTTTGTGTCTGATCATGCTCGAGCTCAGTGAGTGCAGCGCGGCCTACGGCCCCCGGGCCGCGCTTTCCTCCGTCAGTCTCGAGGTCGATGACCGCCGCACCGCCTGCATCGTTGGACCGAGCGGCTGCGGGAAGACAACTCTCCTGCTGCTCGCGGCAGGGTTGAAGGCACCTTCTGCCGGCACGGTTCTCTTCGACGGGAAAAGAATCACATCGGGGGACAGGGGAGTGGGCCTTATTCTCCAGCAGTACGGTCTGTTTCCATGGTTCACGGTGCAGGGCAACGTGGAGCTCGGACTGAGGATCCGAGGCGCTTCTTCCGGGCATCGCCATTGCATCGCGGCGCGGGAGATCTCGAACGTCGGGCTTGAAGGATGCGAGTCGCTTTTCCCGCGGGAGTTGAGCGGTGGACAGCAGCAGCGGGTGGCCATCGCNNTCCTCATGGACGAGCCCTTCTCGGCGCTCGACGCCCTGAGCCGGGAGTCCCTCCAGGATCTTCTCCTGCTGTCGGCAGCGGAGCGCAAGGCGGCGATTCTGCTGGTCACCCACAGCATTGAGGAAGCCGTGTACCTGGGTCACGTGATATGGGTCCTTGCGGGATCACCGGGGAGAGTCGCCGGTCGTTTTGAGAACCCGCGACAGGGTTCACGCGAATTTCGCCAGGAGCCGGAGTTTTTCCGGTTGTGTGGCGATATCCGTGCGCTCATGGAACACGAAATGGAACACAAGAAGGTGAAGTAAATTGCGCGCAAGATTTCTCGGCCTGATGGGAGGACTGGCAGCACTGGCCGCGTTGTGGTGGGCGCTTGCGGTACTGGTTCCCGGCGGATTCATCCCGGCTCCGGGCGCGGTCTTCCTTCGTTTTCTTGTGCTTTTCCCGCGCGCCCTTGCCGCGCATTCGGCCGCGAGCCTCGGACGGATTACCGCCGCTCTCGCCCTGTCCCTTCTTGCCGCCGTTCCGGCGGGAGTCGCAATCGGCCGGAGTCGGGTTCTCAACCGGGTCTTCTCCCCCATCCTCTACGTTCTTTACCCTGTTCCCAAGATTGCCCTTCTGCCGATCCTGATGCTTCTCTTCGGCCTCGGGGACTCATCCAAGGTGCTGATTGTCTTCCTGGTGCTGTTTTTCCAGGTGCTCGTGGCGGTTCGTGATGCCTCGCGAGAAGTGCCCCCGCAGTTCCTTCTTNNCCCTGGGCGGAACCCGCCGGCACGCCGCGCTCTATGTTCTTGCCCCTGCGCTCATCCCGGCCATCCTGTCCTGCGTGCGAATAGGCACGGGAACGGCGCTTGCCGTCCTGTTCTTTTCGGAGACGTTCGGAACGAGGATGGGGCTCGGGTGGTTCGTGATGGAAAGCTGGATGCGCATGTCCTATGTGGACATGTTCACGGGCATTCTCTGCCTGGGGCTGCTCGGCCTGGCAATCTTCCTGGGCATTGATTTCCTTCAGCGCCGGTTGTGCCGGTGGCAGGCGGATCCGGTCCTTAGCGCAATTCGGTGAACCTGGCGTCAGTGAGGGTGAAGCGCGAGCGAAGTCCGGGCGTGACATAGACCTCGCGCTTTTCCGTGATGAAAACTGCTTCGATCTTTCCCTTGAGCGATTCGACGAATGATCTGCCATGTTCGAGACCCAGAGTAAAGACCAGCGTATCGTACTCGTCCGCCGTGGTTGAATCCCCCGCCACGATGGCAACCGCCGCCAGGCCGTTCCAGGCAGGGTAGCCGGTCCGCGCATCGAGGATATGGAAGCAGCGCTTTCCGCCCTGCTCGAAGAACCTCTCATACGTGCCGGCTGTGGTCACTGATCCGCCGGTGATCTCCACGTATCCAATCCTGGTCCCGTGTGCCTGAAAAATTCTCGCGACTTCGTCCGCGGCGTACCCCTTCGCAATCGAGCCCAGGTCCAGCCCCATGCCCGGGTTTTTGAGAAAAACCGTGGACGCCTTCGGATCCAGCACGACGTTCCTGTAGTCGATGAGAGCGATCACATGGTGGATTTCGTCGGGGCCGGGGACACGCGCACGAGCGGAGCCGATTCCCCAGAGCTTCACCAGCGGGTCTACGGTGATGTCATACGCGCCGTCACCGTCACTCGAATAGAGCAGGCCCTGCCAAGCAGATTGTATTCAGTCCGTTCCAGGGGCGGGGCCCCCCAGCCACTTGTACAGGCCAGAAAAAAAAAGGGCGCGCAGGAGGCGCATGCCCCGCAGATGGCGAAGGTTCATTCGCCGTTTATAGCACAGGGCGGCCGCGCGTAGGCACCGGGTGAGGGTACCTGTTGACAATCTCGAAACTGTTGGCAACCATGAGCGGATTCCAAGAGGAGACATATGCCAGACACGGTCCGCATCGTCGTCCTTGGCGGTGGGTACGGCGGCGTGGAAGCGGCCAAGGTGCTGGAACGCGAAGTCGGAAAGCGGCGGGACGTCCAGATCACTCTCATCGACAGGAACTCTTATCACACCCTCATGACCGAGCTGCACGAAGTCGCCGGCGGCAGGGTAGAACCAGAGTCAGTGCAGATCAGCTACCGGAAAATCTTCGGGGCGCGGAAGGTCAGCCTCGTCACGGACGACATCCGCACGGTGGATTTCCAGGCCCGCGAAGCGATCTCCGGAAGCGCGCGCTACCCCTATGACTACCTTGTCCTCGGCGCCGGGGGTGAACCCGAGTACTACGGGCTGCCGGGGATCAAGGAGCATTCCTTCGCGCTGTGGTCCATGGAAGATGCCATACGGCTGCGCAGGCACATGGAAGACATGTACCGCAGAGCCTCATCGGAACCCGACAGCGTCAAGAGAACCGAGATGCTCACCTTCGTCGTGGCGGGCGCCGGCTTCACGGGAGTCGAGCTCGCGGGAGAGCTGATGGACCAGAGGGGGGTGCTCTGCCGCCACTTCCACATCGCCGAGAGCGAGGTCCGCATTATCGTCGTGGAGGCGCTGGACGCGATCATCCCGAGCCTTCCCGCGAAGCTCCAGCAGAAGTCCAGGAGGTACCTGGAGCGTCGGGGTGTCCAGTTCATGCTCCGCACTCCCATCATTGGAGCCCAGCCGGACAGTGTGCTCCTGGCGGGCGGAAAATCGATCTCCACCCGGACCTTCGTCTGGACGTGCGGTATCCAGGGATGCGAGTTCGCGGCCAACCTTGCGGTCACCAAGGGCAGATGCTCCAACCGCCAGTGCCGGTTTGCCACGACCCAGGGCACCTGCGGGGTGAAGGACTGCACTTTCTCCAAGGACAGGTACATCGAGGGAAAGCGCGGCAGGCTCCTGGTCAACGAATACATGCAGAGCCCTGACTATTCCAACGTCTATGTCGTGGGAGACGTGGCCTGGTACCTCGAAGGCAAACGCGTCATGCCGCAGATCGTGGAGACGGCCGTGCAGACCGCGGCGGTCGCCGCGCACAACATTGCCGCGGAGATCAGCGGCGGGGAGATGAAGTCCTTCAAGTCGAACTACCACGGGATCATGGTGTCCCTCGGAACCTATTCGGGCGTCGCGCATGTCATGGGCATTTCCCTGAGCGGAATCTTCGCCATCGCGGTAAAGCACATGATCAACGTCGTGCACCTCTTCGGGGTGGCCGGCGTCAACGTGGTCTGGGAGTACGTGAAGCACGAGTTCCTCGAGGTGAGGGATTCGCGCTCGTTCATTGGCGGTTTCGCCTCCTACAGGATCAGGGGCTACTGGCCGCTCCTTCTGCGCCTGTGGCTCGGTTTCATGTGGGTCGTTGAAGCGACAAACAAAATCACCGAGGGGTGGCTCGACTTTTCGTCGGGGCAGAGCAAGACGGGATGGATGTTTTCCCCCGGGGTGCTCCAGGCGGGCTTGAAGGCGGCTGCTTCCGCGGCTCAGGGGGCCGATGCAACGAGCGCCGCCTCGGAGGCGGCAGGAGCAGCGGCTTCTGCTGCTCCTGCCGTGGCAGCGGCAACTGACGCGACTTCAGCGGCCTCTGCCGCGGCCGGCGGTGCCGCCGGTGCGGCGGCTGTGAGCGCCGCCTCCGCTGCCGCGGGAACGGCCTCTGCCGCTGGTGCATCCGCCGCGCCCGCAGTGCACGGACCGTGGCTGGATACGACGAAGAATATCCTCGATCCCCACTGGGGGATCGTCACGTGGTTCCGCGGATGGTTCATGGACGGGATCTTCTCTCACATACCCTACACGTGGTTCCAGGTGATCATCGTGCTGACCGAGCTTGTCATCGGGCTTGCTCTTTTCGGCGGGCTTTTTACATGGTGGGCAGCGGTCGTGTCCCTTGGCCTTTGCATAATCTTCACCCTCAGCGGGATGTTCGCGTGGAACCAGCTCTGGTTCTTTTTCGCCGCAATCCTGATGCTGGGAGGCGCTGGAAGGGCATTCGGTCTCGACAGCTGGGTCGTTCCCTTCTTCAAGAGGTGGTGGAACGGCACGCGGCTGGCGAGGAGGACGCGTTTCTACGCCGACGAGCCGACCAGGTAGGAAATGATGCGGTTCTGGGAGGGTCATCCGGAGCTCTCGGGCGAGCTTCTGCAGGTGAGGGACACGATCCTTCTGCGGGCCGCAAGCGATGACCCGTGCGTGCGCCAGGCGGTCACCCAGCTCTTCGCGTCCAGCGGGAAGATGCTCCGTCCGGCGTTCGTCCTCCTCGCCTCCCGTTTCGGAATGCCGGACAGGGATCGTATGATCCGCATTGCGGCCGCCGTGGAAATGCTTCACATGGCGACCCTCGTGCACGATGACATCATTGACGCCGCGCCCGTCCGGCGCGGCGTTGCCTCACTCCAGGCCCTGCGTGGACCGCGAACCGCCGTGCTGGTCGGGGACTGGCTCTTCGCGTCCTGCTTCGCGCTGATTGCGGATCTTGCGGGGGACCAGAACGGCCGCGCCCTCTCTCACCTGGTAGCCCGGATCTGCGGAAGCGAAATCAGCCAGTCCGCCGACAAGTACATTCTGCACACGAGCGTTCGCCGGTATCTGCGCCGGATTGCGGGAAAGACCGCGGCTCTTTTCGCCCTTGCGTTTCACGCCGGGGCGGTGGAGAGCGGCTGTCCCGGGGCGCTGGTCTCACTGCTCAGGCGGCTGGGCTACAGCCTCGGAATGGGATTCCAGATCATCGACGATATCCTGGACTTCACGTGCGACGGGGCGGAAACGGGGAAACCGGCGGGCAGCGACCTCTCACAGGGAATCTTTACCCTGCCGGTGGTTCTCGCGCTGAAATCAGACGATGGGCAGCTTGCCGCAGCGCTGTCCCGAGGCCGCACGAACAGGCGGGCGGCGTTGCGGGCGACGCGGATCGTGGCCGCCGGGAGCGGAATCGCCGGTGCTCGAGCGGCAGCGGAGGCGTACACGGACCGGGCGATCCGCGCGATCGATCAGCTCCCGCCTCTGCCTGCCCGCCAGACTTTGCGCGAAGTGAGCTGCCAGTTGCTCTCGCGCACGTACTGAGCGGCGAAAATGAACTTGCTTGACAGCGGAATTCCTGCTCCATACTGTTCTATTGCAGCAAACAAGATAGGGGGTACTGCATGAGAAGGAAGATCGTCAGATCAGTCATAGTTCTGCTCCTCTGCGCGTCAGTCGGCGCGTTCGCCGCTGAAAAAAAGAGCTCGTCCATTCCGTGGCTGGTGTCATACGATTCTTCCGGGACGATCGACTTGACTGTCACCGGAGGTTTCACATGGTGGGGTCTCGGCTTGAATGCGGGCATCGAGTACACCCTGGGCCAGTTCGATCTGGGAGCTCTCCCGCTCTCCTGGGGCATCACCGCGCAGGGCTCCACGGGGTTCAACTCCGCGGGAATCGGTGTTGCAGCCTCCGCGCTGGCCACGGTGAACATCGGATTGGATTTTGGCAGAAACCTGAAATTCGAGGGATTCGTCGGACTTGGCCCGGGATTGGTCGTCGAGACCTGGGGCGGAGCCGGTTCGGGCTTCGGCATCGCCGAGTACAGCGGATGGACCTGGTGGTTTTCCGGAAATGTCGGTCTGACCGCAGAAGAAGGTTACGTGAGCGCCTTCGGCTGGGGATACTGGTACTTCTTCGGAATCGGCGTCACTCTGAGGATCTAGAGAGCGCGCCGAACGCCATGAGTCCGCTTGCGGCGAAGATTCTGATAGTAGGAGTACCGTTGCTCATTTCGCTGGCGTGGTTTCTCTTCTGGGTCCTCCGCCTGACACGCGCCGCGCGAAACCTGAGGGATTCCGGGGCCGGCCCGAACGCGAAGCCGGAGGCATAGGGCTGCACGCACGCTCCTGCTATTTCACTTCGTCCAGGAGCCGCCTGATGATGTCCGCCACGACTTGCCGCTTCCTGGGGTCAATCTGCGCCATCTGTGTGCCTCTGGTGACCAATATGCGATGTCCTGATAGGATCGGCCTTGACCCAAATCAAGATGGCCGTCACGAACCCTGTTCTTTCGATTGATGAATTGTCCTTCCGATTTCCCGCACCCGAAGGCTCTCAGGGAATTCATGTTCTGGAAGGGCTCAACCTCACCGTTCCTCGCGGCGGTGTGAGCGTCATTTTCGGCCGGGCGGACGCCGGAAAGACGACGTGTGCGCGAATCGCGGCAGGGCTCGTGCCTCGTTTCACGGGCGGGGCCATCGGCGGGAATGTCCTCCTCGATGGCCGCGATATCGGCGGCGTGCCGCCCTACGAGTTGATGCAATGCGTGGGGCTCGTTTCCCAGGACTCCGATGAGCAGTTGCTGACAACGCGCTGCGATACCGAGGTGGCATTCGCGCTTGAATCCCTCGGCGTGCCGCGCCCTCAGATGCACGAGCGCGTGAGCAGGAGCCTCCAGCAGGTTGGACTTTCGGATTTCGCCAGCCGCAATCCCGCCACACTCTCCGGCGGCGAAAAGAAGAGACTGCTCGTGGCGTGTCTCCTCGCCATCCGCCCCGGGCTCTGGATCCTGGACGAGGCGCTCGGAGAGCTGGATAGCGAGTGGAAAACGCGTGTCCTCGACATCGTCGCAGGGGCGGGCGGCACGGCGCTGCTGATGGAATCACGCTGGTCCGGCCTCGCCGCATCAAGAGGCACTTCGTTCTTCCTGCTCGACGAAGGACGCATCCGCGCGGACGCGAAGGATTCCGGGGAGCCTGCTTTCCTTGCGGCGCTCACGAATGCCGGCATCCGACAGGGCGAACCACGGGAGTCGCGTTGGACAGGAACGGAGGGCTTTCTCCGCGCAGAGGGCCTGAGCTTCCGCTTCGACGGCGCATCGAGTTTTTCGCTGGGCATTGACATGCTGGAGCTGAAATTCGGCGAAACCTGCGCGCTCGTCGGACGGAACGGATCAGGAAAATCCACGCTCGGGAGGATCCTCTGCGGCCTCCTCCGGCCGCAGGCGGGCAGCATCGGCATCGGGGGGCAGTGGGGCTATGGG
>PMZS01000095.1 GCA_003170115.1 Spirochaetaceae bacterium | reverse complement strand
AACTACAAGTCGGCCGAGGTGGCCGTCCGCGAGAAGCTGGCCTTCGACGGCGAGCAGCGAAAGGCCGCCGCGGCCGAGCTGCACCGCCGCTGGCCGCAGGCCGAGTTCGCCGCCCCGGTAGTGGGAGGCCCAGCGTTGTCGCCCTGGACCCGGACTTGCCGAACACTCTGGAAGGGTTGGTGGAACCCTTGGCTCGCGGGGACCCCCAGTCTCCCTTACGATGGACGAGCAAAAGTACGCGCACGTTGGCCGCGCAACTGGGCGCTCAGCATCACTTTATCAGTCATGAAAAGGTTGCGCAGTTGTTGCGCCTGATGGGCTACAGTCTTCAGAGCAATCGGAAGACCGAAGAAGGCAATGATCACCCCGATCGCGATGAACAGTTCCGTCATATCAACGATCAGGTTCGCGATGCGCTCGCCCGGCGTCAACCTGTGGTGTCTGTAGATACAAAGAAGAAAGAACTGGTCGGGAACTACACGAATTCCGGCCGCCAATGGCGAATTGCGAAGACGCCATACAAAGTCAACGGCCACGACTTTCCCCAACCGTCGGTGCCGCGCGCCTATCCCTACNNGGCGGAGCACGTCAACGGCCACGATTTTCCCGATCCGAGGGTGCCTCGGGCCTATCCCTATGGCATCTATGATCTTGCCCGTAACACAGGCTTCGTCAACATTGGGATCGACCACGACACCGGCAGCTTCGCTGTTGCTTCTCTTCGTGGCTGGTGGCGCTTCGAGGGCAGACGCTTGTATCCTAAAGCTCGCGCGTTGCTGATTACCGCCGATGGTGGGGGTAGTAATGGCTACCGGCTTCGCCAGTGGAAGGTGGAGCTTCAGAAACTCGCAGACTCTACAGGTCTCTCAATTATGGTCTGCCATTTCCCTCCGGGCACCAGCAAATGGAACAAGGTCGAGCATCGCCTTTTCTCGTTCATATCGTCGAACTGGCGTGGAGAGCCGTTGCGCGACTATGAAACCATCGTGCGCCTCATTGCCGCAACGACGACCGCCAAGGGCCTGAAGGTCACTTGTCGACTCGATCGGCGCCGCTACCAGGTTGGCCGAAAGATCACTGACAAAGAGTTTGCCGCCGTGAACCTCATCCCAGGGGAGTTTCATGGAGAATGGAACTACCGCATTCAACCAAGGCGATTACGCTAATTGTAAATATTATTGTTTGACATATCCTTAGTTCGCTTCGCGGCAAGAATGTTTTTGGCCTTTGTGACGATTCATCCGTATGCAAACGGCAACGGCCACGCTGCGCGCTTGGTTGTGTGGGCTTTGCTCTTGCGCTATGGCTTTCAGCCTACTGGCTGGCCTGTTGATCCAAGGCCTATTCCGGCAGATCAATACTATTTGGCCTATGAAAGTTTCGCACGTGAAGGAAAGATCTCCCTGCTCGCAAGTCAGATTTTGCAGGCAATCGCCAGTTCTCCCAATTCCCCCTGAGGTTGGAACCCGTCCTCGTCGGGCTAGGGGCCGTTCCAGCGAGGCCCTGCATAAAGGATTGCCGATTATCTTTCGGTCCATCCCCCATTCACTCCTACGAAGCGCTGGCCGCTGTGCTATACTGCCGGCGATGAAGGGTCGAGGAATGCCCAGGGTCAGCCCATTCTATTGGGACAGCTTTGCAGTTGGGCAGACCTCGTCGCTGCTTCCTTGCCCAGGATGCCGTGTCGGGAAGCTACAGTTTCTCGACAGTAATATCGGAACGATACCCGACGAAACCCGCGACGCCGAAAACAAGCTGTCAGGCGATGCGGAATGGGTCGAGCTTCCTTTCTTTGGCTACGTCTTCTGCGACAACTGCAAGACTAAAATTGTTGTTGCGGGAAAAATGGAGATGAGCGTTGGGGATCATCAGGTAGGTCCAGAAGAGTGGGAGCAGGGGATAGATAAGAAGTGCTTTCCAAGGTACTTCGAGCGTGCACCGGAGATATTTCCACTCGAAGACTATGTTCCAACTGAGTTGAAAGAAATCTTGCGAGAATCGTTTGGCCTCTTCTGGCTCGATCCAGCGTCATGTGCAAACAAGATTCGGTCGTGCGTCGAAGTGATCCTGAATCTGTTGGATGTCAAACGCTTCCCCAAAAAGGGAAGGCGCGTCCCGCTAACGTTGGAGGCGAGAATAGTCGCTTTCGAAAACGAGAAACGTGACGTTTCAGGAAAGCTTCGTGCTGTGAAATGGATTGGAAACGCCGGCAGTCATCCGGGGGCGCTTTCCAAGAACGATTTGCTCGACGGTTTCAGGATATTACAATATTCAATCACCAAACTATTCTCTAACGAGGATGAAGTCGTCCATGGCATAGCTAAAGAGATCAATAGGAGCAAGAAGCCCAGATCGACGAAGCAACGACCGCCATTCTGACGGCATAAGGATTGCCCACTTATCTGAGGGTTATAGCGCGGCTCACGATCACTCGCCAGCCGCGTCATTCTTTCTTGGCCGATCTCTCCTTCTCGACGCGTTCGGGCAGACTGTCGGCCACTCCACAGAGAATCATGAATAGCCATCGAAGCCTTTCCACCCTGGGCCTGCGTGCGAAGGGATCAAGATCGATGTGCGGGGTCGCCTTCTGGAAGACGCTGGCGATCAGACTGTCCATCTTCTCTGAATCAACAATCTCGTGTGCGAGAACGTTGCGAACGCGGTTCAGGTTCGACAAGAAATCCCAAAACCAGTCCAAGGTTTCGTTCTGGGCTACGATCTTTGAAAGCGCCACAAGCTGGTGATACCGAAGGTTCACCTCTTTCGACAGAAACTGCGTCGCGAGCTCGCGATCAAGAAACTTCCAGAGATACCGTTCCGTTAGCAGGTGTGCCCTGAGAATCAGGAGAGCTTCGTCGTCAAGTCGGAAAAGTAGCTCGCCGATCCCTTCGTGCTCTTGTTCTCCCGAACCTGATGCGGCTTTCACCCTCGTTCTCCATTCCTACGTCCCGTTTGTCCAACGGCTATTTGACGAAGCCGTCCATGTTCCATAGACTGAGCAAAATCCTGAGCAAGACGCGCGCACACACAAGATAACATACGCCCAAAGAATCCAAGAAGAGAGATTGACTCAACTCTTTGGCGGCGATAGAATTCCGCTCAGAAACGACGACGGAAGCGCAGGCGGGCTCAGGTGACGCGAGCCTGTTCCCAGGCTAGAGTCGCTTTCGATCATTCCCATTGTTGAGCGTCGCCTCGACGAGTGTTCCTCCGCCTCACGTCTGCCCATAAGCGGTCTTCTGTCCACCCGACAGACCAATTCACTTGAGTGTGATTATTGGCCAAACAGGGCTAACGGTAGCAGAACTTGAAAGTCCGGAGTTCTGTCCACTACCCGTTTTCTCTCATCCCTCCAAGCGGAGATTGCACCCATTGGTGATGCTGAAGATGGCGATGGGAGGAACGTGCACTCCTTCACGGGCCATGCGGGCGCGCTGGCGCGCCGCATTCCCCTGCCAGAGCACCGTGCGGGCGAAGAAGGCAGCCTGGCCGGGATGCAGGAGACTGACGCGGACGAACTCGGAGAAGAAGATGCGAAGGTGAGCGCAGATGGCTTTCAATGGCGGGCCGCATGTTGGGTTGCGACCTCAATAACGGTTGATTTCGAAAATCCGCCGACCGTTGTTAGGCCCGCGGCAACTGTACCGTGATGGTAGTCCCCGACTCGTCCGACGTCTCGACGCCGATCGATCCGCCGAGTGTTCTGGTGATGAGCTTCGCGGAATAGGCGCCCAAGCCAGTCCCTCTTTCCTTGCCTGCAGTAGCGAATTTCTCAAAAAAGCGGGCGCGTATTCGTTCAGGTATCGCGCCCATGTTGTGGATCGTGACCATGGCGGATTCGCGCTCTTCCAGGGAGATCGAAACCTTTCCACCTTCGGGGGATGCCTCTATTGCGTTCTTGATGAGATTGGCGAGCAAGGAATAAACGAGAAGGTCCTCGCCCTTCACATGGAAGGAATCGCCTTCTGTGGGGCCTTTCCCGCAAAAGCTCAGCTCCCATTGTAGCCCCTTGTCCTCTATGAACCCCCTGAACGCAGCTTTATTCTGCTCGATGATTCGAACAACATCGACTGGCCTGGGTTCGAGAACATACGTGCCCTTTTCCATTTTGTAAAGGTCGATAGTGCGGTTGATCATTTCCAGCATCCGTAGGCCAGCCTCCCTTACCATCCGCAGGAGTTTCTGTTGACGTTCCGAAAGACCGGGATCCGCAAGCAACGCATCTGGGACGCTCATGACGACCATCAGGGGGTTCTTCAAATCGTGTCTGCTGATTGCCTCGACCTCTTCGCGCAGCTTTTCGTTTTCGCGCAGGATCTCGTTTTGCTGCTCCAGCTCCTCCCGGGCCAGTTTCAACTCCAGGTGAGCCTTGATGCGCGCTTTCACTATGTATGGATTGACCGGCTTCGTAATGTAATCCACTGCGCCGACCTCGAAACCCGTGGATTCATCGGCGACCTCGTCCTTCGACGTAACGAAGATCACCGGTATCTTTCCGGCCGCTTCGTCCTGCTTCAGCCTTCGGCACACCTCGAAGCCATCCATGCCAGGCATCATGACATCCAGAAGGATCAGGTCAGGAGGGGGGGCGGCGCGCGCAATCTCCAGCGCAGCCTCCCCGCTGGTCGTGGCCTTCACCCGATACTCTTCTTTGAGGATCCCTTCTAGAATTGCTATATTGTCAGGGACGTCATCAACCACAAGGATTGTCTTTTTCTTTTCTGACATCATCCCCTCATTCCTCAACTATCGCTATATTTCTGCGCGATTTCTCTAAACCGATCCGATATATCCAAGAATGCTTCCACAATTGCAGGATCGAAATGGTTGCCGGATCCTTCCTGAATAATCGAAACAGCCTTCTCATGGGTGAAAGCCGACTTGTACACGCGCTTGCTGATCAAGGCGTCATATACGTCAGCCAGCGCCATGAGCCGACCCGATACGGGTGTCTCGTCTTCGGACAGCCCTTGCGGGTAGCCCGTGCCGTCCCATTTCTCGTGGTGAGACCAGGCGATCTCACGCGCGACCCGAAGAAATGAGGTGGGGGAGTCGAGTTGCTTCTCCGCCGTCATGATCGCGTCACGACCTAGGGTGGTGTGCGTTTTCATGATGTCGAACTCCTCGGGGGTGAGCTTCCCCGGCTTCAGCAGGATATGGTCAGGAATCCCTACCTTCCCGATATCGTGCAGCGGAGCGGACTTATAGAGGAGCTCGATCGTCTCCAGGGTGAGGTACTCCTTGAACCGCGGGTAGTCCTTCATCCTGTCGGCAAGCACCTTCACGTAATACTGGCTGCGCCGGATATGGTTTCCCGTTTCGTTGTCCCGTGTCTCCGCCAGCGAGCCCATGGCTACCATCGTGACGTCCTGGATCGTGCTGACCTCCCTGGTCCTGCGGGCCACCTCCTTCTCGAGGAACTCGCTCTTGTCCTTCAGGAAATCCCTGACGTTCTTGAGCTGGAGGTGGGTGCGTATACGGGAGACGACGATGGGCGGGCTGAACGGTTTGGTAATGTAGTCGACAGCGCCGAGCTCGAGCCCCTTCTGCTCGCCCTCCACGTCCGACCTGCCCGTGAGGAAGATCACCGGGATGTCCGCGGTCTTGGGGTCTTGCGTGAGACGCCGGCACACCTCGTAGCCGTCCATGCCGGGCATCATGATGTCCAGCAGGATGAGGTCGGGAGCGTTATCGGAGCCGGCAAGTTGGAGCGCCTTTTCGCCGGTCGTGGCGGCTTTCGTTCGGTACGTGCTGTTGAGCAGCGAGCTCAGCATCGCAATATTGTCCGGCGTATCGTCGACGATCAGGATGGTCGGTTTCCTATCGGTGTGCCTTTCCATGATCCCCTCTCAAACGGAGCCTTCCAGGCGGCGGGAGAGTAGCCTTAGGGTTTGGAGCGCGGCGGAGAAATTATATGATTTTAGCGATACCTCCAGCCTCTGGAAATCCTCTGAAGGAAATCCTGAGGCGACTTTTCCTCGAACCGACTCCAGGTACCCGACCGCCTCGCTGTCGCTCTCCTCTGCGAATCGTATGAGCTTTTTCAAAATTTCCGCCAACACGGAAGGAAGGACGGTTTCTCGCGCAAGCCCTTCTTCTCTTTCCGTGGACTTGAGGACAACCGACCCGATCCGCGCAATCGATGCCTCCAGCTCACGGGAAAGCCGTTCCAGCATCTCCTCGGTCCGCCTTTCCGCGTGCTTCTTGCGGATTGATTCCTCAAGCTCGCCGGCTGCGGCCTGTACGGCCGCGTCTCCGATGTTGCCGGAAACCCCTTTCAAGGTATGCGCGATCCGCTCGCCGAGGTCGGTGTCATGTTTTGCTAGAGCGTCCCGTATTCTTTCCACCGCTTCTTGCTGCCCTTCGACATACCTTCCCAGCAGATCCATGTACAGCTTCCTGTTTCCCGCAACACGCCGCAGACCGCCTTCCACGTCGATTCCCTGGATTTCAGGGACCGTCGGCTGTTCCGCTGGAGCCTTTACGGGCGTCACGGTCGGCGCCGGCGCTTCTCTCTGCCTGTAGTAGTGACTCAGTACCTCGAACATGGCGTCCGGGTCGATCGGCTTGCTGATGTGATCGTTCATCCCTGCCTCTTCCGCCTTCTGCCGATCGTCCACCATCGCATGCGCCGTCATCGCGATAATGGGCAATTCGGCGAATCGCTCCTCCGCCCGAATGCGCCGGGTAGCTTCATATCCGTCCATCTCGGGCATCTGGATATCCATCAGCACCAGGTCGTAGCGGGCCCCTTCCTCCGCAAGCTTCTCCACCGCTTCACGGCCGTTTCCCGCCACCACCACCTGCGCCCCGGCGCTGCGCAGAAGCTCCACGGCAATCTGCTGGTTTATCTCGTTGTCTTCCGCAAGCAGCACCCGCGCGCCCTCCAGCCCGCGCTCCTCCACGGTCTCTGCAGGTTTCTCCTTCACCTCCTGCTGGAGGGTGGGCGCGAAGGTCTCCATGATCGCATCGAACAGAGTAGAAGCCGTAACCGGCTTTACAAGGAAGTCCACCGCTCCAGCCTCCAGGGCTTTCACGCGTTCACCCTCGCCTCCGCCCGAAGCGCTTAAGACGATCACGGCGGGGATGTTCTTCACGACCCCTCCCTTCGTGATCCGCTTCGTCGCTTCGATGCCGTCGATCCCCGGCATCTTCCAGTCCATCAGCACAAGACCGAACGGATCTTCCTCCTCGGCTCGTATCACCGCCTCCACTGCCTCCTCCCCCGTGCCCACCACCTGCACCGGGAAACGCAGGGACTGGAGGATGCTGCACATCACCTCCTGCGCCACAGGGTTGTCGTCCGCCACAAGGACCCGCATACCCTCAAGGGTGGAAGGGATGGGCTGCCGGCGCTGTGCTGCCGGGGAACCCACCCCGAACCAGGCAGTGAAGATGAACGTGCTGCCCTTCCCGGGCGTGCTTTGCGCCCAAACCTGTCCGCTCATCATCTCAACGAGCCTGCGCACGATGCTCAACCCAAGGCCCGTACCGCCGTACTTGCGGGTCGTGGAGCTGTCAGCCTGCGAGAAGGGCTGGAACAGCCTCGCCGACTGCTCCTCCGTCATTCCAATTCCGGAATCCCGCACCGTGAAACGCAGCTTCACCTTCCCCCCGGTTTTTTCAAGAAGCGCAATCTGCAGCTCCACTTCCCCGCTCTCAGTGAACTTCACTGCGTTGCCCACAAGGTTGACCAGCACCTGCTCCAGCCGATGCGGGTCTCCGACCAGCTCTTGCGGGATGTCGCTTGGCACATTCAGAATGAGCTCCAGTCCCTTGGCATGTGCATTCTGGCCGGCTATAGAGATTACGGCGTCCATTACTTTGTCCAGGCCGAAATCGACCCGCTCCATCGTCAAGCGACCCGCCTCGATCTTCGAGAAGTCGAGGATGTCGTTGATGAGCCCCAGGAGCGATATCCCCGCGTTATGAATCTTTGACACGTAGTCTCGCTGCCGTGGGGTCAGCTCGGTCTTCAGCGCCAGGTCAGATAAACCGATCACGGCGTTCATGGGCGTGCGGATCTCGTGGCTCATGTTCCCAAGGAAGTCGCTCTTGGCGCGGTTCGCCAGTTCGGCGGCCTTTTTCGCCTCCCGGAGGGCCTCGATTATCCCCTTCCTCTCAGTGTTGTCGAAGAGGGTCGCGCGGTTCATTTGGTAGTGATCCTTCGCGTCCTTTACGACCGTTGCGCTGAGAACCACGGGAAGCACCGTTCCATCCTTTCGGTGCAGCTCGAACTCGAGATTGCTCACCCATCCCCGCGCCTTAAGAAGTGCAAAGTTGGAGGCAAAGGTCTCCAGACTCTGCGGAGTGAGAAGGTCAGCGAACCTCATCCTGCCGATCACTTCCTCACTCGCATAGCCCAGCCATTTCAACTCCGTTTCATTGATCCGCAGGAAGGTCCCGTTGGCATCCACTGAGTGGTACCCGCAGGGAGCATTGTTATAGAGATCGCTGATCTCATCCACGCTCTTGCGCAACCCCTCTTGCGCTTCGCCCCGTTGACGTTCGCTCTTTAGGATTTTCCTGCCGAAAAGGACGATTCCGGCTAATCCAAGGACCCACAAAAGGGCATGGATGCCTGAAAGCATGACCACCTGACCTCTTTCGATGTTCCACAGGGGCGCCATGGGCACGGATACACTGAGACCTCCTCGGATATCGCCTTCCTTGTACCCCTGCCTTTCGTGGCATTTAAGGCAGCCCTTGGTAGTGATCAAGGGCCTCATGAAGCGGACATACTCGGTACCATCAAGGGTTTCAATGATGTTTGCCTCCGCCTTTCCGGCTTCAAAGGCAATAAGGGATTGCTCTTCCCATGGATCGGGTTTGTTTTCAGGACGAATAGGCTTCAGACTGGTGAGATGACCTTTCACACCGCCCTGTATCTCAAACTTTTCATAGTACTGCCGCATCACATAGGCCGGGTTCATCAATGTAAGGGACTTGCCGGAGCGTGTAACCTCATCCCTGCCAGGCACGTCAAGGTAGGGATTGGGTGTGGTATCGGCGGTCACCGGCACATAAACGCCTCCATGAAGTGTTACCCATTCCCGAAAGCTCAAATCCTTGTCAAAAGCTATTCGGGCCATCACGTCTGCCCTGGTGCGAGTCTGCTTCTCCACGTAAACGATGTTCCACAATAGGGAAGAACCTATTATGACTACCCAGACTAAGACTCCAGACAGAAAATAAGCTTTCACTCTGGAAATACGCTGGACAAGTTCAGGAGCAGGCTTCATGGCTATTCCTTCCCGCCTCGATTGCTTGTTGGGTTTCGTCGTACTCGACTGCAAGCATTCCCTGGTATCCCTGTGCAACCCAACTAGAGATGGCCGAGTTCCTCACGGCGGCGACCGACCTGCCGATCGGGTCGTTCATCCCATGGATTTCACTTCGATTGATAAGGGTAATAATGACTCTGGGCATTCGCATTAAAACATTGGTGAAACTGAAGCACGCATGGCGTTCCGGGGAAAGCGATACTGCCGGGAGAATATCGACCTTCTTTATCTTTGATATCGGCAAGGCACTGGTTAATTGACAGCTCCGGCACGGGACTCACCGTGATGCCCAGTCACATCGAAACACATTATTATCCAGAGCAATTGACATACTTTTAACTCTTCCCTAATTATAGTGAGATCATGGAATCAGATTCAACAAATAAAAAAACCTGCTCTTACATTCACGAAGCAGCCGCCCTCATTCGAGGCGCCCGCCACCTCACCGCTTTCACCGGTGCCGGCATTTCCGTGGAAAGCGGCATCCCACCCTTCCGGGGCCCCGGCGGCCTGTGGAGCAAGTACGACCCGAGGATGCTGGAGCTGGACTACTTCCTGGCTCACCCCGAGAAGGCCTGGCCCGTGATCCGGGAGATTTTCTACGACAATTTCGCAAAGGCGCGGCCGAACAAGGCGCACGAGGTCCGGGCGTGCCTGGGAGAGCCGCACCTCTTGAAAACCCTCATCAATACAGAACATCGACAACCTCCACCGCAAGGTAGGCAGCATAGGTATCTGGGTGTCCTGAGTACCCCTAATTCTTGAGGCTTTGCCACCTCCTACTCGCTTTGGATAGCTCGCAGTCTGTCGACTGTTGCTGCCAAACCCACCCCTCCAGTGCTTCTTTTCTTGTTTACCATGCCGCAATTGCTCTACGCTCTGATATCTTAGTATCGCCGGCGATACTTGAGAACACTACCTACAAGGCGTGCTTTGGGGCATTGCTAGTTTTCATTCCCGTGACTCCGTAGATTGTTTTAGA
>PMZS01000347.1 GCA_003170115.1 Spirochaetaceae bacterium | reverse complement strand
AGCATGTCCATGGCCATGTTCAGGGCCGCGGTGCCCGTCCTCTTGCCGACGCGGCACTGGAGCATCCAGAGCTTGCCTTCCTGGATTGTGAACTCGATATCGAGCATGTCGGTGAAGTGCTTCTCCAGCTTCGCGCGGATTGCGTCCAGCGCCTTGTACGTGCCGGGCATCGCCTCCTGCATGCTGTGCAGGTGCTTGTTCTGCTCGTTCTTGGTCGAGTCGTTGATCGGGCTCGGGGTACGGATGCCTGCGACGACGTCCTCGCCCTGGGCGTTGACCAGCCATTCACCGTAGAACTTGTTGTCACCCGTGGCGGGGTCACGAGTAAAGGCCACGCCGGTGGCCGAGTTATCGCCCATGTTCCCGAAGACCATGGCCTGGACGGTGACGGCGGTGCCCCAGGCGTCGGGAATCCCCTCGATGCGGCGGTAGGAGACCGCTTTCTTGCCGTTCCAGCTCTTGAACACCGCCGCAATGCCGCCCCACAGCTGGGCCATGGGGTCGTCCGGGAATGCCTTGCCCAGGTGCTTCAACACGAGCTTCTTGAACTCCTCCGCCAGGAGCCTGAGGTCATCCGCCTTGAGGTCCGTGTCCGACTTGGCGCCACGGGAGCGTTTGAACTGGTCCAGCGTGTCATCCATGATCTTGCGGATGCCCTTGCCACCGACCGGCTCCATGCTCTCGGCCTTCTCCATGACCACGTCGGCGTACATCATGATCAGGCGGCGGTAGGAGTCCCACACGAAGCGCGGGTTGGAGGTCTTGCGGATCATGCCGGGGATGGTCGCGGTGGAGAGGCCCACGTTGAGTACCGTGTCCATCATGCCCGGCATTGATTTTCGGGCGCCGGAGCGGCAGGAGACCAGCAGGGGATTGTCCGGGTTCCCGTATTTCATGCCCATGATGGCCTCGGTCTTCGCCAGGGCGGCCAGGACCTGGCCGGTGAGCGCCGCCGGCAGCTTGCAGCCGTTGGCGTAATAGGCTGTGCAACATTCAGTGGTGACCGTGAATCCCGCCGGGACGGGGATTCCCAGCAGGCACATCTCGGCGAGGTTTGCGCCCTTGCCGCCGAGAAGGTTCTTCATCTTCTCATTGCCGTCCGCTTTGCCTCCACCGAACAGATAAACGAATTTTTCCGCGCCCATGCAGGTGTCTCCTCTTTGGTCGATCGATATGGATCGATATGGATGGAAAGTGAATTACTAATGAAGCTCTTTCGTCGTCAAAAGGAATACCCCCAAAGCCTGCCGGCAGTCAAGATGGACGGGAGTTCCGCTCTTTGGATGCCAAAAGACTGGAGATTTTGGAATTATGCAAACCATTCCCGCATCAGGTTGCTGCCCATCGACCTTTGATCAACCTGCTTTTGCGCCTGGATCTCCATGAGATACGCCGTATGAGCAACACGGTCGCCCTGGAGGGAAGGCTGGCCTGTCCCGACCGCGCGGATTATGTCCTGTGCATTCGTCAGGGCGGCCTGAGGATTTGTGAAAACTGCGCGGTCCTGGAAGGACCGAACCCCGGGCGCCAAGCCCATCATGCTGGAAATCAGGGCGGAGGTGGCCTTCCCCGCCTGCATGGATTCCAGCAGCGAAAGACTCGGGCGCTGCGGCGTGGATTGTGCCGGGGGCATGAATGTCGCGGGAGAAGGGGTCTTGAAGAAGCTGTCACTCGGGACCATGAGGCTGGAAAAAAGTGCGGAAGTCACCCTCCCGGCCTGCATGGCTTCAAGGAGCGCAATATTGGGGCGTGAAGTACCTGGCGGCTGCAAGCCAATATCGCGGCGCGAAGAAATCGAGATTGCATTCGCTGATGCGCCAATCACAGGGCTGATCATGAAGATACCCTCTTCCTATAATATACGACTAAAAGGTCCTTGAAGATAACACGCGTTGACAGCGATGCAATCGAGCGGGTACCATGAGGCATTCCAGGAGGGACATATGGCGAAATCGATCAAGGGCTCGAAAACCGAGCAGAATCTGCTCAAGGCATTCGCGGGGGAGTCCCAGGCACGCAACCGCTACACGTATTTTGCCAGCGTGGCGCGCAAGGAAGGCCTTCAGCAGATCGCGAACATCTTCCAGGAGACCGCGGACAACGAGAAGGAGCATGCAAAGATGTTTTTCTCCCACCTGGAGGGAGGTGACCTGGAGATCACTGCCTCCTATCCCGCGGGGTCCATCCAGGACACGAAGGCGAACCTGCAAGCCGCGGCGGCGGGGGAGAAAATGGAATGGACGATGCTTTATCCCGATTTCGGCAAGCTTGCGCGGGACGAAGGGTACCCTGAGGTCGCCCGCACCTTCGAGCAGATAATGAAGGTCGAGAAGTTCCACGAGGGCAGATATCGCAAGCTCATCGAAAACATCACCAAGGGTGAGGTTTTCAAGCGCACTTCGGCGGTGAAGTGGCACTGCATCAACTGCGGCTACGTTTTTGAAGGCAACGAGCCGCCCAAAGAGTGCCCGGCCTGCCGGCACCCGCAGTCCTTCTACGAGGTGCTCGCGGAGAACTACTAGGCGATCGGGAGACGCTTGATCCGCGGCTTTGAACCGGCCTATCCTCCGAGCCGGCACTCCCCATGATCAGCGGCCCCCCGGATCTCCCTGAAGAGCTCTTTTCACTCGATGACCTGCACATCGTGCTCGATTCGGGTCGGCAGGTGGCTGTCCACCGTTACCGTGCTCAGCTTCAGCCATGCCCGGAAAAGCCGCCGATCGGCCTGGACAGGGCCTACTCCGCGAGACCGCTCGTCCTCGTCGAAAAGCAGGTTGCCTTCCCCGAGATCGCGGTCCTCGCCCTGTTCAAGAAAATGGGCTGGGATGGCGCGTGGGTCGATGCGCAGCACCACAAGTACTTCGACAGGATGCCCAACCAGAGCAAGGGGATGTCTCTCGGCGCCCACGCGAACCAGGCGATCACAAGGATCGCCGCGTATAACGAGAACAGCAGGGTCGGCTGCTGGGACCTGGTCCTCTGGTCGGAGCGGGCTGTTGCCTTTGCCGCGGTGGTGGGTGGTGCTCGGGGAGCCGAGATCGGCGAGGCGCGGACCCGGTGGCTGGCCGCCGCCGTGAAGTCCGGTCTGTCCGCGGGCCAGTTCGTGGTGGTCGAGTGGAATTACCGCAGGGTCGTGATCAGGAGAAAGAGGAGTGGTTGAGTACTTCACCGATTTATCCGGGGACCTGCCCGTAGTGCGCGAGTTGTTCGCCGAATATGGTCAGTCTCTCGGGATCGATCTCTCTTTCCAGGGCTTCGAAGAAGAGCTTGCCTCTCTGCCGGGGAAGTACACGCCGCCGCACGGAGCGCTGATCGTCGCGCGCAGCGACGGCACGCCCTGCGGCTGCGTGGCTCTGCGCAGGATCGACGAACGCGTGTGCGAGATGAAGCGCCTTTATGTGCGGCCGGGGAACAGGGGACGGCGGATCGGCGTGGGACTGGTGTCCCGCATCATTCAGACCGCGAAAAACCGGGGATACGAGGCGATGCGGCTGGACACGCTCCCCTCGATGGCGAGCGCGGTTTCTCTGTACCGAACCTTCGGGTTCCAGGAGATCGAGCCCTACATCTACAATCCGCTTCCGGGGGCTCTGTTCATGGAGAAGGGGCTTCAGCAGACGTCAGCGCAGCCGCGATCTCCTTGAACTTCCTGCCCCGATCGAACTCATTCAGGAACATCCCGAACGACGTGCAGCCCGGCGAGAAGATGATTGACACGCTTTCAGTGGAGCGCAGCCCGGAGCGAACCTCTTCCGCGCGGGCCATTGCCTCTGCCACGGCGTCCCGCAAATTGTCGAACGGCCCCTCAGCGGACACGTGTGCAGACTTGAGCAGTGCGCGGATTTTCTCCGTTCCCGTGCCGGAAAGAAGAATGATCGCACGGGGCAGATGTACAACTTCCGCCAGCGGCGAAAAGTCGATGCTCTTGTCCGTGCCTCCGGTGATGAGCACCACGGGACCCTGGACCGCGCGTACCGCCTCGACGGTTGCATGGGGAATTGTGGCCGCGGAGTCGTTGTAGAACCTCAGGGCATTCCACGTCAGGAACAGCTCTAGTCGGTGCTCCACTCCCGGGAACCGGGCCAAGGCGTCCCGCACGGTGCCCGCCGGCACGCCATAGAGGAGGAGCACGAGCCCTGCGCAGAGCAAGTTCCGCCGATTGTGCGCACCCGGGAGAAGAGCGGTTGTGAGGATATCCTCCGCGGGCGCCCCGGGTGCGATCCGCGCCTTGCCCGCATCCCCTCTGTTCCCTGACTGCCATGCACCGCACAGCTCCGCCGGGAGCTCCCTGGCCGAGAAGAAGAAGGGCCGGGCCCTGGTCTCCCCCGGAAACCCGCGCTGCCAGGGGTCATCGAGATTGAAGACAGCCTTTTGACTGCTTTGCTGTCCCTCGAAGACGGCTTTCTTGTCCGCAATGTACTCCGTCATGCCCGCATATTTGTCCAGGTGATCGGGGAGTATCACGGTGACCGCGGACACCACCGGCGTGAGGATTCCCCTGCCTTTCAGGTCTCCAAGCTGCCAGGAGGAAAGCTCCAGGACGACGGGCTCGTCAGGTGTGAGCTCCTCGAGAAACGAGAGAGGAGAGACGGTGATGTTCCCGCCCAGCCGGGTGCCGGGGTGCACAATGGAAAGGCCAAACGCGATCGCCGAGGCTGTCGTGGATTTTCCCTTCGACCCGGTCACCGCGATGATGGGGTTGCGGGCAATGGAAAAGAACACCGACAGGTCCGTCTCGATCGGCACGCCGTGCTCGCGCGCTTTCTGAAGGAACGGGGAAGTGGGAGGGACGGCGGGATTCTTGATGACGAGATCTGCATGCGCGAAATCCTCTTCATCGTGCCGCTCCAGGACAAAGCGGACGGGAAACTCGCGCAGCTCCTCCATCGCCGGTTGGAGGATGCGGGCGGAGCGCAGGTCCGTGACGGTGACCCTGGCGCCGCGCCGCGCAAAGAACCGCGCCGATGCCAGCCCCCCGCCATGGATGCCCAGCCCCATGACCGTGACGCGCGTGCCGGACAGCGCTGCCAGGTCAACCTTCAATTCGAAACTCCCGCATGTCCGATTCGTTCAGGTAGACCTCAACGCGGATGGACTCCCACGCCTCGTACCAGTCCCCGGGAATCCGACTCTTGAGATCCTTGTAGATATCCAACTCCTCCGTGAAGGATGCGTTCTTCATCTCTCCCTGGATCCTGTCTATCTCGGGCAGAAGGAACTCCAGCGACCGGTGAAGAAGGGGGACCGCGGAGGCCCTCGCCTCCGGGTCCAGCCCGATCACGGA
Source organism: Spirochaetaceae bacterium (assembly GCA_003170115.1). GTDB lineage: Bacteria > Spirochaetota > Spirochaetia > SZUA-6 > Fen-1364 > Fen-1364. Next base: position 1,980 of record PMZS01000347.1, on the reverse strand, counting down.
CTGGCAGACGGTCTTGTACCGGCACTGGAACGGGTAGTAGGGATAGGTCTTCTTCCGGGCCGGAAGAAAGAGCTTGCTGAAGAACTTTGTCAGGTCGGCGTCCATCCAGATGCCCTGTTGAAAATAGCCCCTTCCGAACTCTCCGATCCATGTCTGCGAGATGGTCTGCAGGATGTGAAACCCCTTCACTTTCTCCTCGAGCAGGACCACTCTTTCCAGGGGGATTATGGTCGCCTCCAGGAAGAGATGGCGGGTGGTATACGCCGGGGTCATGTCATTGGTGCCGCGTTCGGTCACCGTGCACTCTGCCGCGCGCATCGTGAGATCGATGCGGAGCATGTAGAGGTAGAATAATTCACCGATGCCGTACACGCGGTAGAAGCACGGCCGGAAAATTTCAGCGGGGTCGAAAAAGTACGTGAGCCCCTTCAGGACCTGGGGCGCATGATTCGCAATCTGGGCCGCGACGGCCCTGAACGCGGACATGTACTCCTGAGAAGGCTCCTGGCGGCGCACGTCGTGGTGGATGTGGAAATGCGGAACGGAGAGGACGCCATCGAGATGGAGGAAGAATTCTTCGCCCTGGCTGTAGCGGCGTTCAAACGGTCTTCGTTCACTCCCGATGGCTCCGAGCAGCCCGTTCAGCGCCTGGTCAGCACAGCCGACTCGTATTTCGTTCGAGATCTGCTCCACTGGGCAGTATTTAAGCTGAAATGCCCGATACCGGCAACCATGGCTACAGTCGGCCTTTCGGCCCTCCCTGGCTACAGAAGGTCCGGCTTCACGATCGGTCCGTGCTTCTCACGCAGCGCGGTGAGCCCCTTTTTCTGCTCCTCGTAGACCTCGAAGAGCCGGGCCGGCAGCTTCTTCTCCTTGCGGTAGGCATCCTCCTGGAGCTGGATGCGGCCGAGGATGTTGTCGATGTAGAAGCTGAACTGCTTGTCGTACAGGCTTTTCGGGTATTCCTTCCCTGTTGTGCTCTGGAACAACGCGCGCAGGTCCTCGTACCTTGGAATGAATCCGATGGGAGTCTCGATCCCGCTCACCTCGCCGTGCGCGTAGCGCTCCAGCCATGAGAGCCATGCCCTCACGTCGCGTTTTTCCCCGAGGAGCTTTTTCGTGTCTCCTCCGCGCTCGCTGTCCAGCAGGAAATAGTTCAATCCGGCAATGAGCGGCCGTCCCGCGCTTGAGAACTTCTTCGAGTTGAAGAACAGGAACTGGGCTTCCATGTAGTCCCCGAGAGGGCAGGGGATGAAAGGCGAGTTCGCCCACGGCTGACGATTGATCCCCTTTGCGCCCACCTCGGTGGCGGTCGCGGCGGAGAGGATGGATGCACCGATCACCACCCCGTGGTCCGGGCTTTTCGCCACCCACACGGGCGGCATCGTGTCACTGTCGCGGCCGCTGTAGGTGATGACCTTGACGGGAACGCCGGCAGGGTCCGACCCGATTTTCTGATTGTAGTTGGCGATGGCAGTATTGNNGTATTGCTGAGGGTGGCTCGCGCGTTCGCGTTGGAGACGGGAACGGGCTTGCCGTTTTTGTCGGCCTTGCCCTGCCACCAGTCGCCCTGGAAATTCTTTCCTTTCGCCGGCAGCGGCTCGCCATTGCCCGTCCAGTGAGGCACACTGTGCTCATCCACGAGAACGTTGGACCAGATCACCTCCGTGCCCGGCTCCCGCAGGCACTTGTAGAGGTAGGGGTCGCCTTCCTTGTTCAGGTCCTCCACGATGGCAAAGACGCCGATTTCGGGGTTCACGGCGCGCAGCGTGCCGTCCGCCGAGATCCACATCTGGGCCAGGTCGTCCCCGATGTAGTCCGTCCCGACCATGGCCGTCGTCGTCTTGCCGCAGCCCGACGGGGCGGCGCCGGCGAAAAACGTCTTTCGTCCACCGGGCCCCGTCATCCCCGTGATGAACATGTGCTCCGACAGCTCGCTCTCGCGCCGGTAATAGGTGGCCAGGTCCACGGCGAAGCGAT
>PMZS01000349.1 GCA_003170115.1 Spirochaetaceae bacterium | reverse complement strand
GGTTTTCGGCGTTCCAGATCGGCACCATGCTCTGATAGAAGTCCGCGTGGACCGATTGGAAGGTCCATAGATCCAGGTCCGTCGGTGCCTGCGCGAATGCGTTGAATCCAACGACCGACGCGATGAGAAGGATCAGCACAAGTAATCTGCGCATCATTTACTCCTTTTCAGTCCCTTGTCTGGAGACGTGAGGCAACGCCCCACGTGCGCGATTCTAAGCGCGAAGGAAATGGTTGTCAAGAAAAAATGATAAATAACATATTTTCTGTTTTGAATATCTGCGGTCGGCCAATTTTGAACTTGAATTCTGCTGGACTCCCAGAATATCTCCAATTGGCCTATCGTATATCCGACATATTGATATGAAGTCGATATTACTCACAAAAATGAAGCGCAATCAGCGGGAAAATGGTTTCGCCTTGAAATATCCCCCTTCGTGAAGCGTCATTCCATGATATGAGCATTCTTCCCGCAAAAGTGCACAAAACGGGCGATTCGGTGTTTCAAAACCGTATTGACAGAAGAACGTGGCCGCAGGTAGCATCAGCGATCTTGCAGAGAAAGTGAGTCAGCGAGTACCACCGGCCGGGCTTGAGAAACCACAATACAGGTCAAGGAGTTCCCACAATGAACGTGATCGAACTGATAGGTGTCAAAAAAGATTACCCCCTTGGGGCGACGACGGTGCATGCCGTGCGCGGAGTGGATCTTTCCATCGAGGAGGGGGATTTTATTTCCATCATCGGGCCCTCCGGCAGCGGCAAAACGACGCTTCTGAACATTATTGGCTGCATCGACCATGCAACCGGAGGAATGGTGAAGATCCACGGGGAGGATGTGACCACGTATTCCGACAGGAAGTTGACCGATCTGCGGCTTCATACTATCGGGTTCATATTCCAGACCTTCAACCTNNTCTCATTCCCGTCCTCACGACGCGGGAGAACGTCGAGTTTCCCCTCCTGCTCATGAAGAAGGAAAACCTGAAGAAAAGGGAAATCCGCGAGCGGGCTGAACAACTCATCGAGGAGGTGGGGCTCACGGAGCAGATCAATCACAAGCCCTACGAGCTCTCCGGCGGCCAGCGCCAGAGGGTAGCGATTGCGCGGGCACTGGTGACGCGTCCGGCGATTGTCCTTGCCGACGAGCCGACGGCGAACCTCGACTCGGAGACAGGTGACATGATCCTGATGCTGATGAAGGAGCTGAACGAGCACGAAAAGACGACCTTCATCTTCTCCACCCACGATCCGGACATCCTGAAATACGCGCATAGCGTCGTGAAAATCAAAGACGGGCTCATGGCGAACTAGGGACGGCGCATGTTTATCCTGAAAATTGCCTGGAGGAGCATCCTCCGGCACAAGGCGAAGAGCTTCATCATCGGGACCATCCTCTTCCTCGGGGCGCTGATCATGACGCTCGGGAACGCCACGGCAATCGGCATGCGGCGCGGCGTGGAAGAGAACATGGTCAAGAGCTTCACGGGACACATCATCCTCGTCTCGAACGAGGAAACCAAGGACAACGTCCTGTTCACACCCCTTGGGAAGCCTCTGAAGATCCTCAGGGACTACGAGAAGATCCGGGGAGTGCTTGCGCAGCAGGATTTCATCAAGGGCTTCGTTCCCATGACCCGGGGTATCGTTGCGATCCTCGGCGGCCAGGCGATGGACGGAATGCTCGCGTTCGGCTGCAATTTCGACGACTTCCAGCGGGTGTTCGGCAATCCCGTCACGGCCATCGAGGGCGATATTCTCCGGGGGTCGGATCACGGGATTCTCCTGAACGTCAACGGCAGGAAGAACCGCTACAAGATAGATGGGTACTGGCTGATCCCCCAGGGTCAGGACCTGAACACCGACAACCTCACCCCGGAAGCGAAGGCGGAGAGCTGGAAGCTCGAAGTCAAGGACTCCATGGCCCTGGAAGGGTTCGGTGAGGTGAACTCCACGAACAAGGAATTGCCGGTGAAGGGCGTCGTGCGTTTCAAGTCGCTGAACTCCCTCATGGATCAAGTCACATTCATGGACATTGAAAGCTACCGCGAGCTCTTTGGCTATTACACGGCTCATGACGTGGTGACCCTCGCCCCGGCGCAGGCGGCGCTCCTGAACTCCAGTGAAGACTCCCTTTTCGAGGGAGGAGATATCTATTCAACGGGGACCTCGGGCACCTCGGTGGCCGCGCTGGAGCAGAAGATCACGACCACACCCGTTGTGACGCGGACAATCGATTTCGACACCGCGGCGTACAACTATGTCTCGGTCCTCCTGAAGGACGGTCAGAACCTGAACGCCGCCGTGAACAGGATGAAACAGATCGCGAAAGAGAATGATCTTCCCGTACGCGTCCTGAGCTGGAAGACGGCTTCAGGCCAGGTGGCGCAGATCTCCGACATCCTCCAGATCATCATCACCGTGTTCGTCATCCTGCTTTTTTTCGTGGCGATCATCATCATCATGAACACCCTGAGCATGAACGCCCTGGAACGCACGGAAGAGTTCGGCATGATGCGCGCCGTCGGGGCGCGCAAGGGCATCATCACGAGGATGTTCCTCGCCGAGACATTCTTCCTTTCCTTCATTTTCGGTGGCGCCGGCATCTTCATCGGTGTCATTGCGACATGGATCGTCCGGCCGCTCCACATCAGCTCGGGCGGCAATGAGATAGTCGAATTGCTGTTCGGCGGCGAAGTCTTCCAGCCGATCCTGGGAGGCGTCGGGCTGGTCATTGGAATCATCGGGCTGGCCATCGTCACCGTGTGTGCGGTCATCTATCCCGTCCTCGTCGCGAGGAAGATCACACCGCTTGACGCGATCAACCGGCACTAGACAAGGACAATCGACATGACACGAATCCTACGCTTTTTCAGCTCACGCATCCGCAGCACGCGGATGACCTCAAAGATCGCCTTCCGCAATCTCATGCGGCAGTTCCGGCGCAACGTGCTGCTGTCCGCCGGCATCGCAGTCGGCATGTGCATCCTGGTCATCACGGCCTCGTTCACGAGCGGGCTTACCGACATCATCTTCAACAAGATCCTCGTCTACATGAGCGGGCACATCAAGGTCGTGATGGACGAATACACCACGAGACGCAGCGACGTGATACGGGACACCGCGCGCTTCACCAGGATCATCATGGACAACGTGGATGGAATCAAGTCCGTCGACCCGCAGATCAGCACGTTCGGCCGCATCGTCGGGAACGGAAAGACGGGCATGGTGGCCCTCGTCGGCGTCGCGAAAGACGCCGACTTCTACAAGGACACTCAGCTCGAGTCGGGCAGTCCGCGCGACATGTACAAGCCTGATGTGTTTCCGGGCATCCTGATGTACAAGAACGCCGCGAAGGACCTCAACGTCGGAATGAACGATACCGTGACGGTCAGGTTCCAGACCGTCTATGGACAGGCCCAGGCGCCGAAGTTCAAGATCGTCGGGCTCATTCCTTCCTCCAATATGTTCATGGACGTCGCGGCTTTCGTGGACCAGGAGACGCTTCGCGGCCTGCTGAATCTGAAACCCAACGAATCCCTGGCTCTCCAGATCGTGACGAAGTACCCCGGGGATGCGCAGAAGGTCATCGCCCAGGCAGACAAGCTCCAGAAGGCCCTGGCCCCGGGCGCCGCCGGAGTGAAGGCGACCCTCAGCGCGGGATCCCGCCAGGCGAATGCAGATGTCTTCGCCCTGCGCCTTGAGACCAGCACGAGCATCCTAGGTCTCGTGAAGAACAATCTCACATTCCTGAAGGGGAAGATCGCGGACCTGCGGCAGCAGAAGGACGGCATCATCCTCACGCAGCCTCTTGCGGATTCGATCGGCGCGACAATCGGCACCCGCATCGGCTATCGCTACGTGCCTTTGGATTCGGCGGATCCCGTGGACCAGCAATTCGTCGTGACGGGCATCGTGAAGCCCGTCTCCCAGTTCGCCGAGGCGACCGCCTTCGTGCACGAAGAGGCGTTTTACAAGACCTATTTCTGGAACATCCCCAGGACACCCGCGGTCGTCTCACCGGACGCCCCGTTTTTCAATGCGCTGCTGCCCGAATGGGAACAGCTTGAACGCAGCCCCAATACGGACGCCGCCACGAAGAAGATGCGCGCCCTGAATCGCGAGGCGTGGAAGGGCGCACGCGTGGACGTGCAGACGATGTTCGAGAACGCAAGCGTCGTCATCGACCTGCAGCGCGGGCTGAACATGGTGTCCGTGATTGCCGTCCTGGTTCTGTTCTTCGTGATCCTCATAGGCGTGGTGAACACCATGAGAATGAGCATCCGCGAGCGAACACGGGAAATCGGCACGAACAGGGCCATCGGAATGCAGCGCAACGATGTCAGGGCCGTCTTCGTACTGGAGATCGTCTTCCTCGCGGTTTTTGCATGCGTCGTGGGAACGGCGCTGGGATTTGGATTCATGAGCCTCCTGGGCTCGCTCACGATCGACCTGAAGGACAACCCGTTCAGCATGTTCTTCGTCAACAAGCACCTGTACTTCTATCCGACCGCCGGCGCGATCATCGGCAACTTCGTCATTATCGTGTTCGTCTCATTCATCATCGCATTCTTCACCGCACGGCGCGCCGCGAAACTCCGTGTCGCGGACGCGCTTCGTCACCATGAATAGGAGAGAGAAATGATTCGGAGAGCAATCGGAACCGCCCTCGGGCTTCTCGTCCTTGGACCGGCCCTCTGGGCGCTGCCCACCGTGCAGCAGGTGATTGAATATATCGACACCAACTACGACGTGCGCAGCGACGTGACAGCCCAGGCAAAGATCACCACCCGGGACCCGGACCAGGGCACGCAGATCATCCAGAGCGTCTACTACCGCCGGGACAGGGACGACTCATTCCTCATCGTCATGGCGGACCCCGAAACGGAGAGGGGCAACGGGTACCTGCGCGTGGGCGACAACATGTGGCTGTACCGCCGTACCACGCGCACCTTCACGCATATCGGGCGCGACGAAAAAATCGGCGGCTCCAACGCCAGCGCCGGGGATTTCGAGACGCGCAAGTTCAAGGACCTGTACAAGCCGGCGCTCGACAGCGCGGGCAAGGAGATCATATCAGAGCAGACCATCGGCGGGGCGAAGATTCCGGTGTACAGGTTCGAAGTGACGGCGAAGGTGAATGACGTGAAGTTTCCCAGGCTGGTCATGTGGGTCACGCGCGACAAGTTCCTCGAGCTGAAGCGTGAGTCCTATGCATTTTCCGGGACGCTCATGGAGACGGACCTCTTCACCAATTACAAGGAGATCGAGGGCCGGTATATTCCGCTTCTTCAAAAGTTCACCGATGAAGTTGAGAAAGGCAAGACATCACTCCTGGAAATCTCAGGTGTCTCTTTCGCCAAGGTCGATGACTACAAGTTCGACAAGTCGTACCTGGAAAGCCTGAGCAAGTAGGGAAAACGAACATGACAAAGTGTGTGCTGGTGTGCGTGTGTGCGGTCTGCCTGGGCGGCTTCGGGCTTTTCGCGCAGACAGAGGCTCCAGCCGTTGGACAGGCGGCAGCAAGCGGGTCGGAGGACGAGTTCTTCGGCTCGGCGGACGTCGAGGCAAAACCAGGGGCGGCGGAGAAACAGAACGTCGCGGACGTCGTGGAAAAGGAGCATGTCGGGCTTTCCGGGCAATTGCAGGCCCAGAGCAGCTACACCATGAGCCGGGACTTCGTCCAGGGCAGAACCGCCCCCTCGGACAACAGCTTTTCCAACATCGTCGGCGGGGATTTCCTGGTCGACATCCGGTTGCAGAAAGGTTTCAAGGCGTTTCTGGACTTGAACCTCGGGTTCGTGCCAGGCGGTATTCCGACCGAGCATAATGCGACCAAGCTTTTTCCCCTGCCCTCCGGTCCTCTGACTTTCATCGAAAACCAGGACACGGCCCTCCTTATCAAGGAAGTCTTCGTCGATTTCAATATCGCGAACACCGTGTACTTCCGGGCAGGAAAGCAGGTCCTGAAATGGGGGACCGGCTATTTCTGGAACCCGACCGACCTGATCAACATCGAGCACAGGAGCTTCACCGACACGAGCGCGCTCCTCCAGGGTGTCTTCGGGCTGCGCTCCGATGTCGTGTTCTCTTCCAACTGGCACTTGTACACGTTCCTGAACCTGAACGGCGTGCAGGATATCACCACCACGGCTTTCGCGGCGCGCTCCGAGTTCCTTGTCGGCTCCACGGAGTTCGCGGTCTCCGCGTGGCTGAAATCGGGCAAGCTCCCCGTGTTCGGCGCCGATTGTACAATGCCCCTGTTCTGGAGCATGAACTTCACGTCCGAAGCGAGCATTTCCTGGGGAGACAATCAGGACAAGCTGGATACCCTGGGCAACGCGTACTCCGTGCGGGACCAGCTGGTGACCAAGATCGACGTGGGACTGTCCCGCACTTTCGATGCCCTCGATGTCCAGGACAGGGTGAGCGTGAACCTGGAGTTCTTCTATGACAGTGACGGCTACAGCCAGAACATGTTCGACGTGCTTTCGCCCGTCCCCGGCGGACTTCAGAAGTTCTTCACCGGCGGCTACTTCCAGTCCGGGTACTACGGCCAGTACTACGGAGCCGCCTTTGTGACGATCAATGACTTCGGCTCGACAGTCATGAGCCTTACCCTGAGCGGCCTTGCGAACTTCTCCGATACGTCAGCGACCGTTATGGCCGGACTTTCCTATGCGCCGGTGAACAACTTCACCCTTTCCCTGCAGCTGGGCTCCTACCTCGGCCCGAACAACCGCGAGTACACCGGCGTGTTCAACCCGGCGACGCTCTCCATCACGAACAACCAGTTCTTCGGGATCCTGGGAGCCACCGTCAATTTCTGAACCTGCGCCGCCGCTCATGTGCTTTCCCGCACTCTTTCCATCCAGTGCCCGGGTGCGGCCAGCGGTGTGAAGCCGCCGTATCGACTGTACAGCTCGTGCGCATCCAGGATGAAAACGTCGCACAGCCAGCCGAACGTCGCATAGTCGGTGATGACCCGCGCGAAACCCGCCTGCCTGCCCGCGGCCCAGTAGGAGTCTCTGCTGAGATACCCATGGATCGCCTCAAGATCAAGCAGTGCCTTGTCCGTGCTGATGCGGTAGCCTTCCATCGCGGAATGTATAGCCCGTGGCAGGAAGGATCGCAAGAGTGAGACTTTACAGGTCCGGGATCGACCCGGTACAATGATCTGCATGGAGTCGATGGCAATCCCCTTGAAAGTTCTCAGGGCGGCCGGTGTCTCAATCGCGATTGCGGTGGGCCTCTGGGTGGCCAGAGGAGTTGAAGAAACTACTCCGAATTGACGCGCATCTCACCTGCCCGGGCACCGAAGCCGAGCGGGGCCACGGCATGGGTCTGTTCCTCCGCAAGGAGGTTGTGGAGCTCAATAAGACTGGCCGGCGCGATATCTGTCTCAGCCTCCGGCGATCAGCTCGAACACGGGCGGGAAAGTGAGCAGAAGACCAACTGCCAGGAGGGCAGCGGAGATGACCAGTATCTGCCCGAACCTCACTTCGCGATCCTTCCAGAGCAGCCCCAGAACGAGCCAGCTCACCAGCCATGCGGCTATCCCGATTGTCGTCTTTCCCGAGAGCGCACCCACGGGCTTCGACCAGACAAGCATTGCGCTCCATTCCGAAATCGCTTCGGCAGCTGCCGACACGATCCCGGTCACCGCCAGCCCGATTCCGGCCGCCAGGATTGCCGCGGCAGAAGGTCCATTCCTCATGCTCGCTTTAGACAACTGCGGCCTCCTTCGTGATGATGGCGCCCAGCACCCCGAGGATTCCCGCGAGGACAAAGGCAATGCACACGATGACAAAGACCGTCCACCGCATCTTCTTCTCTTCCGCGAGCCGTTCGCCGTATCGGAAGATGAGGAACAAAGCCACGGTGGCGATCACGGGCACAAGCCAGCCAAGGTGTTCCTTCCATTCTATTCCGAAGTTGTGCCAGTCGCTCAGCGCGGTATTGGCGAGGAGGCGATCGCGGTTCCCGAGATCTTCAACAGGGCGACGTTTCGGCGAAGGCCCTGCGCAGTGAGCAGTTGTGGCTGCAGAGTCAGCAGCAGCGCCAACGCAGCGGTGAAGAACAGGATGAATCCGAATCCGAAGGCCATTCCGTGAATCGCGGTCCAGTACTCTCGGAGAGTAAATGCCATGACTACCTCCAACGGTCTACTATGGATGGGTTGAACCAACCGTACTGAATATCCCGGGGTGCGGCAGGTTTATCTTTGCCGCGCCTTGACAAACTGGAACGGCGGCTGCAGTATGAAGCAGGTCAATGCAAACGTTTGCAAGGAGACGAGCCAATCATTACACTGTCGGTTGGATTGACTATCCACTCTAGTCCGTGAAACAGGCAACGTTCAGTCGAAATGACTGCTTCATACGAAAGAGGTATACGATGAAGGCGAAAACTGCATTCTTTTACGGACCACATGACTTACGGATCGAGGAAGTCGAAGTGCCATCACTGAAGGCAAACCAAGTGCTCGTGAAGGTGGGAGCATGCGGGATATGTGGGTCGGACGTCGAATGCCTTGAGGGCAACTCGAAGGAAGGGCGATATGATCTCGGCCCCTATACACCTGGCCATGAATGGGGAGGGCAGGTGGCCGGGATCGGCAGCGGGGTCAGCAGCATGAAGCCCGGATTCAAGGTGTCCGGCGATTGCGTCATGCAGTGCGGTGTCTGCAGAAATTGCCAAGAAGGGCTGATGCCCTCGGCCTGCATGAACATGCGGGAAGCTGGATTCCGGCCTGACTCGCCCGGAGGAATGGCCGAATATATGGTGATCGAAGAGCAATACCTCCACCGAGTCCCTGATGAGTGGAGCTTTGAGGACGCAGGGTGGGTGGAAACCTTCTCAATAGGCTATTTCGGTATCTGGGGAAACGGCGGATACATCGATGCCTCAGACATCGCGGTCATCATAGGAGCCGGTCCTGTCGGACTGTCGGCGTGCATGGTAGCCAGGACGTCTGGAGCGAAGACCATCGTGGTTGATCCTGTCGCTTCTCGGCGGGAACGTGCCAAGAAATACGGAGCCGAGCACGTGATTGACCCAATGGATCGGCTGATCCAGAAGATCGCCGATTGTACGGAGGGGCGGATGGGAACCGTGGTTGTCGAATGTTCCGGAAACGACACAGCCATCGCGTCGCTTTTCGACATTGGCGGTCACGGTGCGAGAGTCCGTCTTATCGGACACTCAATCGGGAGAAAGATCCCCGTCGAGATCGGGAAAACGATCTGGAGGACGCTGGCGATCACCGGCGCCGGAGGAACGAAGAACTTTGCACAACGGACCATTCGCTTCATGGATCGCATTCGTGGAACGTACGATTTTGCTGCGCTCAACACTCATCATTTTCCCTTGGACAAGATCCATGAGGCGTTCGAAGTAGCAACACATGACAAAGAGCACGCCTTCAAAGTAATGCTGAATATGTAATCGAAAGCCCGAAGCAAGCAATGGATTCTGATCCCCTGCCCGGTAGGGAGTGTAGGAGGGTGCACGCGTGGACAAGGTGAGACTAGGAATCATTGGGTTGGGCCGGTTGGGCCGCAAACATGCGGAGAACATCTCTTACAAGATTCCGAACGCGAAATTGACCGCTGTATGCAGTATTGTCCAACAGGAATTGGATTCGGTGTCGGCGGAGATGAATCCGAAGCACGTCACGAAGAACTACAGGGAAATACTTGAGGACAAGGATCTTGACGGAATCGTCATTGCCTCATCTTCCCAACAGCATGCTTCAATGATCTGCGATGCGGCAAGGTTGGGAAGAAAAAACGTCTATACCGAAAAGCCGATTGGGATGACGTTGCAAGAGATTCGAGAAATCAAGACAGCGGTTGAGGCTCATTCCGGGATGAAACTGCAAGTCGGGTACAATCGTCGATTTGACACGTCGCTCCGGCGCGCGAAGCAGCAAATTGACGAAGGTTTTATTGGAAAGCCGATCCAGGTCAGAATGATCAACCGCGACCCGGCATCCATGGCAGAGTTCATCATCAAGTTCAGCCCGACGAGCGGCGGACTCGTCATGGACATGCTTACCCACGACTACGATTGTGCTCGCTGGCTGGTGGGCTCGGAGGCGAAGAGTGTCTACGGTCTTGGTGGAGTGTTCGTCTATGAAGGACTGAAGGCGGTGGGAGACATTGACAATTGTTCGGTTCTCACGCAGTTCGAAAACGGCGTCATCGGGCAGATCGAGACGAGCAGGAACTGTTCCTACGGGTATCACGTCGAGACCGAGGTATATGGAAGTAATGGATGTATCCGAGTAGGCACGACACCGGTCAAGGACCGTGTGACCTACATGAATGCGGACGGAGTCACCGTCAAATGCGTGGATTGGTTCTATGAGTATTGGGAGCCGACCTTCCTCGCAGAGATGCAGGATTTTTGCAATTGCATTATCGAGGACAGGCAACCTTTTGTAGGTTTGGAAGACGGATTTAGAGCCGTGGAATGGGCGTGCGCTGCGACGGACGCGGTCAAGAACCGGAAAGTCATCCAGATCGGGACGTAAACAAGGCGGTGAAATTTTCAATCGTGCTCTCCACGCACCACACGAGTTTCGCTGCCCTGGCGTTTCGGGGGGATCTAAACGCGAACCTGTCGCGGATTGCCTCCTACGGGTACGACGGAGTCGAGCTCGCGGTGAGAGACGCATCACTCGTCAACTCGACTGAAATCAGAAGACTCGTCTCTTCGGCCGGACTGGAAGTTTCCGCAGTTGGGACTGGACAAGCGTGGGGCGAGGACCGATTGTCGTTGGTAGACGACGATTGGTCCGTACGCAAAAAGGCAGTCGAGCGATTATTCGGTCACATCGATCTCGCTGCCGACCTGGACGCGGTTCTGATCATTGGCCTGGTTCGCGGAGTAGTGAGGGGAACCCCGTCGGTGGCTGTCCGTGAATTGCTCTTGGACGGTCTGCGATCCATCGCCGCAAAAGCCGCACAGTCAGGCGTGAAAATCGCAATTGAACCGATCAATCGCTATGAGACAAGTTTGATCAACACAGTGTCGGAAGGGTTGGATATCCTTGGCCAACTCGGAGCGAGAAACGTCGGCCTGCTCATCGACACCTTTCACATGAACATCGAGGAGCCTTCGATCGAGAAAAGCATTCGACAATGCAGCGGCAGAATTTTTCATTTCCATGTTGCAGATTCGAACCGACGCTATCCCGGAGCAGGCCATCTGGATTTCCCTTCCATTCTGCGGGCTCTCGCAGAGACGGACTATGGCGGATACATTTCCGGTGAGTTTCTTCCTCTCCCGTCTCCCGAGGAAGCTGCACAGCGAGCAATTGAGTCGCTGAAAGCTTACGTGACGGAAGTGTGACGTACATGCCCAGAGCAGCACCACTCGCCCAAAAAATACAGCAGAAGACCGTTGGCATGGAGCCGATGGAAGACAAAGCTGAGGATTCTTTTTTCGATCCTCTCTATTGGAGATGGGCTTGACAAACCGATCTGGCGGCCTCAGCATGGTGGAAGTGAATGCAAACGTTTGCAAGGAAATGACGTTTTGCGACGTGCCAAGGTCGCCGGTGTGAGCAGGTTCACGGTCCAGGATCGGACCCGGGCCACGGGAGTGGCGTTTGTCGCCACCTACTCGTTCCGCACGGACGAACGCGTGGGGATATCTCAAAGGAGGGGCGCATGAATGTCGGACTGATCGGAGCCGGGAGAATCGGCAAAATCCATGCGGAGAACATTTCCGCCCACGTCCCGCGGGTGAAGATCACCCGCATCGCCGACATTGCGGCGGACAAAGTCAGGGACTGGGCTCGGGGCATCGGAGTATCGCAGGTGAGCGCGAACGCGCGCGACGTGCTGGAGGACCCCGACATCGGCGTGGTCATCGTGTGCAGCTCTACCGACACGCACGCCGACATGGTGAGCGCGGCAGCAGCGCGGGGAAAGCACATCTTCTGCGAGAAGCCCGTCGACCTTACGGTGGCCCGGGTAAAGAAGGCCCTTGCCGACGTGAAGAAGGCGGGGGTGAAAATCCAGGTGGGATTCAATCGAAGGTTCGACCACAATTTCCGGCGCATCCGGGACCTCGTGCAGCAGGGGGCAATCGGCGATCCGCACATCGTGCGCATCACCTCCCGAGACCCCGCGCCGCCGCCGCCCGAGTACGTGAAGGTCTCCGGCGGCATCTTCCTTGACATGACGATCCACGACTTCGACATGGCACGCTACCAGGCGGGCTCCGACGCGGTGGAAATCTATGCAAAGGGCGCCGTGCTCGTCGATCCCTCCATCGGGAAAGCAGGGGACGTGGATACCGCCGTGGTCATCATCACCTTCGCCAACGGCTGCCTCGGAGTCATCGACAATTCGCGCAAGGCAACCTACGGCTACGATCAGCGGGTGGAGGTGTTCGGCTCCGAAGGCATGATCGCGGTCAAGAACAATACTCACGACAACCACGTCCGCCTGGACCGCGCGGGCACTCACTCGGCTCTGCCGCTCGATTTCTTCATGGACCGCTACACGGAATCCTATTTGAAAGAGATGGAGGCGTTCGTG
>PMZS01000393.1 GCA_003170115.1 Spirochaetaceae bacterium | reverse complement strand
GTGATGATCTCGTCCGGGAAGCCCTGCGGTTTCTCAAGAGGCCCCGGGGATGAGGCCGATGACGGTGGGCATCCAGTTCTGTGGGGGCTGCAATCCCCGGATCGACCGGGGGCAGATTGCCCTTGAGCTGCAGAAAGCGTTTATCGACATGGGCTTTGACGTTGTCTTCAACAGTCCCGATACCGATTTCGTGGTCTTTCTGAGCGGATGCCTGTCAGGCTGTGCCTTCAAGTACAATCCCAAGGATCCGCCTTATGTTATGGTGGCGGCGGCCACTGTGGATGGTGTGGAAATGCCCGCGGAGAGGATCGTCCCGGAAGTGTTAATGAAAGTGAGGAAATTCTATGAACGACTGGAAACAGAAATACGCAAAGAAGATCATGAGCGCCGAGACGGCGCTGAAGCAGGTTAAGAGTGGCGACCGTGTTGTCGTGGGTCATGCCTGTGGCGAACCGCCCACTCTGGTAGATGCCCTTGTAGCCAGGGCGCCGGAGCTCAAAGGCGTGGAGATCGTCCACATGGTGGCCATGGGGCCCGCCAAGTATGCCCAGCCGGGCATGGAGGGAAGTTTCAGGCATAACTCGCTCTTTGTCGGAGCCACGACCCGCAAAGCCATCTCCGAAGGACGCGCCCTTCATACCCCTTGCTTTTTTTCCGAGATTCCCCGCCTCTTCAGTTGGAGGATCCTGCCAGTTGACGTGACACTCATGCAGGTCACGCCGCCCGATGCCGAGGGCTTCTGCAGCCTTGGCGTCTCCGTGGATTACACGCTGGCCTCTTCACGCTCCGATCACGTGACCATTGCCCAGATGAACAAATTCATGCCCCGCACCCTGGGTGCGAAAATCCACCTCAACGAAATAGATTGCATCGTCGAGAAAGATGAGCCCATCATCGAGCTCAAGCCCCCGACGATCGGTGATCTCGAGAAGGCCATCGGCGAGAACGTGGCGAAACTCATCGAGGACGGCTCGACGCTGCAGTTGGGCATTGGCGCCATTCCCGATGCGGTGCTGCTCTTCCTGAAAGAGAAAAAGGACTTGGGTATTCACAGCGAGATGTTCTCCGACGGTATTGTAGCGCTGGCGGAGGAGGGTGT
Source organism: Spirochaetaceae bacterium (assembly GCA_003170115.1). Lineage (GTDB taxonomy): Bacteria > Spirochaetota > Spirochaetia > SZUA-6 > Fen-1364 > Fen-1364. The sequence goes on along the minus strand of PMZS01000393.1, from coordinate 2,119 downwards.
CGTCACGAATAAAAAGAAGACGATTAACACGGGCAAGTTTGTCGCCACGTTCCTCATGGGTACCCGCAGGCTCTACGATTTCGTCGATGGGAACCCCGACGTAGAGATGCATCCCGTCAGCTACACGAACGACCCCGCCGTCATCGGACAGCACGAAAAAATGGTCTCCATCAACTCGGCCCTACAGGTCGATTTCATGGGGCAGGTCAATGCCGAGATGATCGGCCACAACCAGTTCAGCGGCGTAGGCGGACAAGTTGATTTTGTCCGCGGGGCAAGCCGTTCCAAGGGAGGGAAATCCATCATCGCACTACCCGCCACGGCCGCCAAAGGCACAGTATCGCGGATTGCCTGCGAGCTCGATCGAGGTTCTGCTGTGAGCACCTCGCGAAACGACGTCCACTTCATCGTTACCGAATATGGGGCTGCAAATCTGCGGGGTAAGAGCATCCACGAGCGTGCAAAGGCTCTCATCGCCATTGCCCATCCCAACTTTCGGGAGTCGCTCACGGCCCAGGCCAGAGCGCAGGGGATGCTTTAACAAGCAGTTTTCTCCATTATCTATCTCTCACCGGGAATCAAGGAGGATCAATCCGCCACGGTCGTTGAGATCGTGGCGGTTCTGATATTGCTGTTTTTTTAAAGGTGTGTTAGAAATATTAGGCTATTCTATGTACTCTCTGCGATCCTTCAAAGCGGATCCCTGAACCTGGCAAGGTGGAGTTGAGCATGTCTATACTGACATTTCTGCACGAGTCGTTTGCTTCAACCAAAGGTCCGTATAACCGCTGCGTGGGACGTCACACCCAGAGATTCTGCGCGAACGCGGCCCGTCGTGCAAAGACCCAGGAGCAGAAGCGAATATGGTTCTCCTCGGCCATATCGGCAGACGAGGTAATCGCCACGCTGGCCGGTCTGGAAAAGAGGCGATCGCTGGGAGCCCTTGCAGAATGGCAGCTCCGTCTTGGGGTGGATAGCAATAGCTATCTGAAGGCATTGCGGACATATCTCTCGGGCCTGCTTCTTCTCTACGGGACCTGCAAAGAGGAACTGCTCAAAAAGCTTGAGCTGACAGAGCTTGAATTCATGCAGACCTGGCAGTCGGTGTTCGAGTATGATGCAGGGGACAAGGCGGTTTTCGATGATGACCTCCTACCGGCCTTCCGTGACGGGGGCATCGACGGGCTGGCAAGTGCAGTGGGCGAGCTGATCAGGGACACCCTCTTCCTGCCGGACATCCCCTTTGGAAAGGAGGCGCGCACCTCTCTGCAGGATCTGATGATCAGCGATCTGGCGGCCCTCAAGCGACATCTTAAAAAGCGAAAAGAATATCCTGCTAAAGGGAACCGTAAGTAGGGAAGGAAGCCATGTTCGAAATAGATTCAGAAGCTACCGTGTACATTAGGGATCGCTGCCAGGGTGCCGTGACGATCGTCCTGGATTTCCAGCCCATGATGGGCGGTGGCTGACAATGTGCATCCGCCCGGGACGTGGCGGGTAGTTACGTGCCCCGGTTGCTTACCGGCGCACCATCGTGCGACGTCGATCATTATCTCCTGTGGCAGGCCGGCGACGTGAAGCTGTTCTACTGCTCACAGCTGCGTCCGAAGCCCTATACGGACCGGATTCGTATCCGGTTGAGGAGTTTCCTGTTTATGAAATGGCTCGAGCTTGAGGGAGCCCGCGCCATCGTCTCTGCTCCCACCGAACACCCCATACCTGAAAATCCGCCGGTTTCTCCTTTTCAAAAAGAGGAATGAAGGGAATTTGCAGGAGACCCTAGTGGTATATATCTCATATAGGAAAGGTGATCATGGAAATCGTCACAAATAAACCCGTGGATCCCGGGACGATGTTTGAGAGAATTCGGAAATCTGAGGCAGGATCCGTCCTGCTTCATTATGCCGTGGTCAAAAGCCAAACTGGAGACCGAGAATCAGCAGGCATCCATTTTGAGAAATCCGGTAATATGGAGGGTGAGCTGTCTGAAATCTCGGCAGACATTAAACAACGGTGGAACATCGAAGATGTCCTTCTCGTCCGGCGGATCGGTACATTAGGAGTTGGAGACATCATCTCACTGATCGCCGTGAGTTCCCCGGCAAGCACTGATGCATTC
>PMZS01000161.1 GCA_003170115.1 Spirochaetaceae bacterium | reverse complement strand
ATCGGCCGCACGTTCAAGGAGGCCCTGCAGAAAGGCATTCGCGGCCTGGAGATCAAGCGCCCTGGGCTCACCGGAGTCCCGGAAGCCACTGAAAGCGGCCTGCTGGATATGCTCACCCGGCCGAACGCGGACCGGCTTTTCTACATGTGCGAGGCGCTTCACCGGGGATGGACCGTGGAAAAGCTGCACGAAGTGACGCGGGTCGATCCCTGGTTCCTCTCCAACATGAAGGAGATCGTGGACTTTGAACCGACGATCTCGGAAAGCTCCCTGCGCACGGCCAAGCAGATGGGCTTCAGCGACGTGCAGATTGCATCACGGCTCGGCAAGGATGCGGATGCGGTGCGGGACCTGAGATTGAGCCTCGGCATCCGGCCCGGCTACAAGCTCGTGGACACCTGCGCGGCAGAGTTCGAAGCCTACACTCCCTACTACTACTCCACCTACGACGGTGAAGACGAGTCGCGGCCGTCGACCAGGAAAAAGATCATGATCCTGGGAGGCGGGCCCAACCGCATCGGGCAGGGCATAGAGTTCGACTACTGTTGCGTGCACGCCTCGTTCGCCCTCCGCGAGATCGGCTTTGAGACGATCATGGTGAACAGCAATCCGGAGACGGTGAGCACCGACTACGACACCTCCGACAAGCTCTATTTCGAGCCGCTGACCAGGGAAGACGTCCTGGCGATCGCCGATCGCGAGAAGCCGGACGGGGTGATCGTCCAGTTCGGAGGCCAGACGCCGCTGAACCTCGCCGTCGGTCTGGAAGAGGCAGGGCTGCCCATCATCGGGACCAGCCCGGATTCCATCGATCGCGCGGAGGACAGGAAGCGTTTCAGCGAGCTGGTGCGGAAGCTCGGGTTGCGCCAGCCGGAAAATGGCACCGCGGTGGACGAAAACGGCGCCCTCGCGGCCGCTCACGGGATCGGATACCCCGTGCTCGTGCGGCCCAGCTACGTGCTCGGGGGAAGGGCTATGGAGATCGTCTACGATGACGCCAGCCTTGCGCATTACATGAAGCGGGCGGTGTGGGCTTCTCCGGAAAGGCCGGTCCTCATCGACCGGTTCATCGAGGACGCCATCGAGGTTGACGTCGACATGGTCTCCGACGGGCACACCTCGGTCATTGGCGGCATCATGGAGCACATCGAAGAGGCAGGCGTGCACTCCGGTGATGCCGCAATGGTGCTTCCGGCGCACACCCTCCCGCACTGGATGCTGGAAGAGATCCGCCGCTACACCATGCTGCTGGCCGCGGAGCTTCACGTGATCGGGCTCATGAACGTGCAGTACGCGGTGAAGGGCAAGGAGCTGTACATCATAGAGGTGAACCCCCGCGCCTCCCGGACGGTCCCGTTCGTGTCAAAGGCCATCGGCGTGCCGCTTGCCAAGGTGGCCGCAAAGGCCATGGTGGGCATGACCTTGAAGGAGATCGGGTTCACGGAAGAGGTGAGGCCCCGGCACATCAGTGTGAAGGAATCCGTGCTGCCGTTCGCGCGGTTTCATGGCGTGGACATCATCCTCGGTCCCGAGATGAAATCGACGGGCGAGGTGATGGGGATCGACTCGGACTTCGGTCGGGCATACTGCAAGGCCCAGCTTGGCGCGCTGCAGCAGGTGCCGTTGAAGGGCACGGTGTTCATCAGCGTGAAGAACGATGACAAGACCCAGCTCGCCGTGTCGGTGGCCTACCAGCTGCATAACCTCGGGTTCTCTCTCATCTCCACCTCGGGAACCGCGGCATTCCTGCAGGCGAACGGCATTCACGCGGAAGTTGTGAAGCGGGTCTCCGAGGGCGGAACGGACCTGCTGGAGAGGATCCGATCGGAGAGAATCCAGCTCATCATCAACACGCCGTCGGGGCAGGGGCCGCGCACGGATGAGAGCTCGATCAGGGCGGTGGCGAACAGCCGGGGCATCCCCGTCGTGACGACAATGCCCGGTGCCGATGCCTACGTTCAGGGAATCCGGGCGCTCATCCGCGGTGAGTTAGGCGTGACGCCCATTCAGCGGTACCACGCAGGAGTGCTGAAGGCCCGCGCCAGCGTCTCCCCCGGGAGCGGCTGATGATCCGGTCCAGCATGGTCCCCAGCTCCGTGAGGGGCTCGGCTTCCCTGTTGAGGATTCGATAGACTCCTTCGATGATCGGCAGGACCAGCTTCCTCTGCGCGGCAAGGGAGCTCACCCACTTCGCGGTCACCACCCCCTCGGCGATATAGCCGAAGGAGGGAAGACCGGCGATCACCTCGTCGATGGACCTGCAATGTTCGATGAGCTTCTTGAGAATGATCTCCCTGCCAAAGCGCCTGTTGCGGCCGTGCACGCTGCGGCAGGTGACATCGAGGTCTCCCACGCCGGCGATCGACGTGAAGGTCTCCGGGTGGGTGGCACCCATGGCCCGGCCCAGCACCTGGATCTCGTTGAGACCCGCGGCAAGCAGGAGAGACTCGGTGTTGTCGCCGAACTGGTCCGTTGATTCCTTCAGCGCGTCCAGCATGCCGAAGGCCAGCGCGATCACGTTTTTCAGCGCGGCGCTGATCTGCACCCCCCTCACGTCAAGGGAAGAGAAGACAACCAGGCTTTCACCCGAGAGCAGCTCGCGGACCCGGATGGAATTGCGACCGCTTCGGGACGCGCTGATCAGACCGGTGATCTTCCCCTGAGAGACCTCGATCGCCTGGCTGGGCCCCGAAACGTATACGAGCTTTCCCCGGTACATGCCGGGCAGGTAGTCTTCCATCGCCTCGGTGATCAGCCTGATTCCGGACGGCGTTTCGATGAAGCCCTTGGTGAGGATGGAGATGATCGTCCGTCCTTCCCGGATGTTCACGCACCCCAGGATTTGCTTGATGCTTGACAGCACGTACAGGGAGGGGATGGCGATCAGGAGATGATCCCGGTCGTCCGCAACGGACATCAAGTCCGGGGACGCGCGCAGGAGGGGCGGCAGCATGACGCCCGGGAGGTAGCGTTCGTTGGTGTGGCGCTGGTTGATTTCCGCCGCAACCGGTTGCTCGAAGCTCCAGATGTCCACGGGGAGCCCCTTCTCGGCGAGCACTTTGCCGATGGCCGTGCCCCACGCCCCCGCGCCGAGGATCCCAATGCGCGTGCCCGAGCTTTCAAGCATGGAGTGTGGAATACAATTCCCCCGAGGCACTGTCAAGGATCAGGACCGGCTGTCCCTGATGGCCTTCCTGGCAAGGTCCAGGTCCTGCTGGAGCATCCGGCTCTCCGGATAGACGGCGAGACCCTGGTCGATCAGCGCCTTCGCATCCACGGCCTTGCGCGTATTGAAAAGCATTATAAACGCATTGTGGACATAGGCTTCGTAGGTCTGAAGGAGCACCGGCTGCCGTCCGAGCCTCTTCAATGCATCAGCGACCACCGCGGCTGCCGCGATGTTTCCACCGTTGTCTCCCTGCGCTTGCGCCTGCCGCTGCACAACGGCGACCGAGAGGGCAGTCCAATCCTCTTCGTCGAGGGCCGTCCGAGTGGCGGGCTGCGCGAGCAGCACGTCCGCATCGGAGATTTGACGCGTGTCCAGGAGGCTCACGATCCAGTTGTGGTACATATCCTTGCGGGACTTGTCGATGTTCACAATCCCGCCGAAGGACGCTTTCACCGCTTCAGTGAACTGCACCGCCTGAGGGAACTCCTGGCGCATTCCCAGCCAGGCGATGTAGTTCGTGAAGGCGAGGGTCATCACTTGGCGGGTCTCGTTGCTCCCCATCAGGGTGAAGGCGCTCACCGCGGGCTGCAACGCATCCCTGAAAGAGCGGCCGTCCGTGTACTCGGATACCCGGTTGTACAATATCAGGCTCAGGAGCTCTTTCTCGCCGATGGCGCGCCTGTCCCCGTAGTTGCCCGAGGGAACGTACGTGTAACCGGTGATCCTGCCGAACGAGTCGGTGAAATCCTTTTTCGCGCCCGGGTTGAACCCGAACGGGTTGGTTGTCTCCACATCTATCTGCTGGCCGTTCACAAGGACCGACGTAAAGGCATGATCGCTGGTTCGCACTCCGCCAACTGACAAACCTACGGATCTGGCCAGGATCAGGTACAGCACCGCGGAGGAGACGCAGTTGTAGACTCCCGTCTCCAGGGCGGAGTCCACACGTGTCTGGAGAACGGAATAGGACGTGAACAGATTCTTGTGGAGAAACGTGAGTGCGCGTTCAGCGAGAGCTGACTGGTCGCTCACATCGGCCACCTCGCTTCTGAATCTCAAAAGCAGTCCGGAGAGCCTGTCCTTGGCAGCGGCGGCCGCGGAATCGGAGGCTCCGGAAAAGCCAAGGGCCGCGTCGACGATCGTTTCGACCGGTATCGGCTCCCGCATGGCGGAGAGCTGCTGGCTGAGAGGCAGGGGAGTGAGCTCCGCGACGGGGGTGATTCCCGTCCGCGCCTGGGCGGAGATCGCCTGCATAAAAATGAGGGAGGAGAATAGAATTGCGGATACGGCTGCCCGTTTTCGCATCACAAAGCTCTCTCCGAAGATCAACATTCCTATGGATTCGAGTCAAGGCTTGGAGTACAGTGGCGGCACATCAAACGGAGGCGAGTATGAAGATTGGCGTTCCCCGGGAAATAAAGACCCACGAGTACAGGGTTGGTATGACCCCCCATTCTGTCAAGGCATATGTCAAGAACGGCCACTGCGTGCTGGTCGAAAAGGGAGCCGGGGTAGGCTCGGGATACGAGGATGAGGAGTACAAGGCCGCGGGGGGTGCGATCGTCGGCGACAAGGCGCAGCTCTTCCGCGACTCGGAGATGATCGTCAAGGTAAAGGAGCCCCTGGCCGAGGAGTTCCCGCTCTTCAAACCGGGACACATCCTCTTCACCTACCTTCATCTGGCGGCAGCCAGGGAACTGGCCGACGAGCTCATCCGCAGAAAGGTCACGGGTGTCGCCTATGAGACGATTGAGCTGCCCGATCGTTCCCTGCCATGCCTCACTCCAATGAGCGAGATCGCAGGGCGCCTGTCCGTGCAGGAAGGGGCGAAGTACCTGGAAAAGGAGTTCGGCGGCCGGGGGATCCTGCTGGGCGGTGTGCCGGGGGTACAGCGAGGCAAGGTGGCGATTCTCGGTGGGGGTGTTGTGGGCACCAACGCGTGCAAAATCGCGGTGGGCATCGGGGCGAACGTGACAGTCCTTGACATCAACGCCAAGCGGCTTTCGTACCTGGACGACATCTTCGGCAGCGCAATCACGACGCTCTATGCGACCGACGCGAACATCGAGTATGTGCTCCGGGAATCGGACATCGTGATTGGCGCGGTCCTAGTGGCGGGGGAAACCGCCCCACGGCTCATCACCCGCCAGCATCTTTCCCTCATGCAGCATGGCGCGGTGATCGTGGACGTGGCTATTGACCAGGGCGGGTGCGCGGAAACCTCGAAGCCCACGACGCACAGCGACCCGATCTATATCGTTGACAACGTGGTGCACTACTGTGTGGCCAACATGCCGGGCGCCGTGGCGCGCTCCTCCACCATCGCGCTGACCAGCGTCACACTGCAGTACGGTCTGTTGATTGCCAACCTGGGCCTTGCGGCGGCGGCCCGAGCGAACGAAGCCCTCAGGCGCGGCATAAATACCATTGACGGCAAGTGCGTGCACCCCGGGGTTGCCAAGAGCTGCGGCCTGCCGTATTCGGAGTACGTGGCGTAGGCATGGATGCCGAGGGCCGCCGAGTACAGGGATGTGCGGAAGGCGGCCCGTAGCGCGGCCGAAGGCCGCGCGAAAGGGGCCCCTGGGGAGCTTGGCAACCGGCACTTGTTCTCATCGCCCATATACTATACATTTGTATAGTATATGGGTGCCAGCTACCTGAGTTTCCGCTCCCACTATTCGCTCCTGCGCGGCTGCCGTTCTCCTGAGGAGATCTGCCGTTTTGCCAGGGAGAGAAGCATTTCCACAGTCGGGATGACCGACATCAACAACTTCTACGGCCTCATTGTCTTCCTGCTTGCAGCCGGCCGGGAAGGGGTGCGGCCCGTGGTCGGGGTTGCCGTGGAGAAGGATGGACGGGTCCTGTTCACCGCGTACGTGATGAACAGGAAGGGCTACAGCGGGATCTGTCGTGTGCTCACGGAGGACGCAGATGACCCGGTGGCAGCCCTGCAGGAGAGGGGGTGGGAGGGGCTTTCCATCCTCAGTCCGCATACCGACGTGATCGACCGGCTGGCGGCCCGTGAGAGGCACGGCCTGTACGTTCAGCTCAGCTACGGCCGCCCCTTTTCCGCCCTGGCGGGCTTTGCGCGGGACCGCGGCCTGCCGGTCGCCGCCGTGCAGGACACGGTGTTTTTTGACGATGGCGATGAGAGGCTGTACCCCCTGCTGCGCGCCATCGACCTGAACACGACCCTGGAGCACGTCCCTGTTGAGGAGCTCTGCGACGTACGCGGCGCGTCAGCCTGCGACGTACCCGGCGCACCGAGCGGCGGCCCGAAACCTCATCGCTTCGTGGAGCCGGAGGCCCTGGCGGGCTTTTTTTCCGCGGTGCCGGAGGCGCTGGCCAACATGGAGCGGATCGCCCGGGAGGCGGACGCCACCGGCATCATCAGCCCGCACTACGTCTTTCCGGCCTTCAACGGTCACTCGGAGGAGGAGACCTTCCGCGAGCTGCTCCGCCTCTGCGAGGCAGGGGCGCAGCGGCGCTACGGGGGCATGCGGCCCGACATCCGTGAGCGCCTGGACTATGAGCTTGCCATCATCCGGGAGAAGGGGTTCGCCTCCTACTTCCTCGTGGTGCGCGACAT
>PMZS01000304.1 GCA_003170115.1 Spirochaetaceae bacterium | reverse complement strand
GATCGTCCAGAAGAGTGTCAAGTAATAAAAATAATTTCCTCTTATATTCGTAATATTCAGGCATAAATAAAAAAATATTCCTTGACAGACAAGTATTGACCGTGCATGATCCAGCATGCGATTGAGGCCATAGACAAGATGTCCGCACAAAAAACAGAAGAAAATAATCGCATTGTAGTTCAGATGAAATCGGTGACCAAGTGGTTTCCTGGAGTGAAAGCCCTGGACGACGTTGATTTTTCAGTGTCGGCTGGCCAGATCCATGCCCTCGTCGGGGAGAACNNGCAGGGAAATCCACGCTGATCAAGGTGCTGGGAGGAGTGTTCGCTCCCGACAAGGGAAGAATCTTCATGGGGGACAGGGAGGTGTTTCTTCGAGTTCCTCATTCCGCCCAAGCTGCGGGAATCTGTGTGGTTCACCAGGAGCTCATTCTGGTCCCGTTCATGTCGGTTGCTGAAAACATCCTTCTCGGGCAGGAGCAGGTGAACACATTGGGGCTGGTTCGAACAGGCCGCATGAAACAGGATGCGCTGAAATTTCTCGAGATTCTGAATGCACATATCGAATGCGACGCACGGGTGGCCGACCTCACGGCGAGCCAGCAGAAGCTTGTTCAAATCGCAAAAGCCCTCGCGTCAAATCCGCAAATACTCGTGTTGGATGAGCCGACCGCACCTCTTGGTATACAAGAAGCCGCTGATTTTTTCAGGGCTCTGCAGGTGATGAAGGAGCGCGGCACCGCGCTCGTCTACGTGTCTCACAGGCTGGAGGAAGTATTCCAGATTGCCGACCAGGTCACGGTGCTGAAGGACGGCAAGGTTGTCGCGGATAAAATGGTCGCACATACCAGCCAGGACGAGCTGATCAGGCTCATGATCGGAAGAGAACTGGGTGAGATGTTTCCGACCAAGTCCGAAGTGAAAGGGAGCCGCACCATCCTCTCGGTGCGGGGCCTGAAGCGGGAAGGAGAGCTTTTCGATATCGATCTGGATCTCCAGCAAGGTGAAATACTTGGGATCGCAGGGCTGAAAGGGCAAGGCCAGGACGTGCTGCTGAAGGCGCTTTTCGGGGCCGTCCAAAGGGATGGCGGCACCATCAGCCATGCCGGCAGGGAGGTCCGCATCAAGAGCCCTTCTGAGGCGATCAGGACGGGTATGGCTCTTGTGACCGACAAACGCGCGGATGAAGGATTGTGCATGCTCCTGAATGTCCGGCACAACCTTGCCCTGTCCACGCTGAAAAAACGCCAGAAGCTCGGCGTGATTCTTCCCGGCGAAGAACGGACGATCACAGCCAGAATGGTGGACCATTTGAATGTTCAGACGGCGAGCCTGAAGAAACTCGTGAAATATCTCAGCGGTGGGAATCAGCAGAAAGTAATCGTAGGAAAATGGCTGATCTCGGAGCCGCATATCATGATGTTCATTGAGCCAACCCTGGGGATCGATGTGGGGGCGAAGACGGAGCTGTACCGACTGATTCGGGAATTGGCGGACACGCACAGCATGGGAGTGCTGATGGTGAGCAGCGACATGCTCGAGCTGCTCGGCCTGTGCAATCGCATCCTGGTCATGTACGGAGGGAAGATTGTCAGCGAAATCCAGGGCGATGTCGCCACTGAGGAAATGATAATGAAAGCGGCGCTTGGAAAAGTATCGGGAGAAGGTTGAGCTACCCGATGGCGTGTGAAGGACCGAGATGAGAATGCGCAGGCGGTGGGCGGCACGCATCCGTGAGAAGGCCAGAAAAGCACATGCACCGATCGGACTCTATCTTGGCCTCAGCTTTGTCATACTCGTGCTGTTTCTCTTTCTCCCGCAGTTCCGGACTCCGCTGAACCTGTCCAACCTGCTCTTGCGCTCGATTCCCCTCCTTGCCGTTGCCGCGGGTCAGACGTTTGTGCTGATTGGGGCGGGGATCGACCTTTCCGTCGGTTCCGTCATTTCCCTTTCGACCTGCGTGGCATCCGTGACGATGGAGCACAACCTGATCCTGGGCATCATTCTGACCCTTGCAAGCGGCATGGCTGTCGGACTGGCAAACGGGATCGGCGTCACAAAGCTCCGCATCAATCCGTTTCTCATGACTCTCGGCACAACGATCATTGTAAGCGGTATTTCTCTCCTTATTCGACCCTACCCGGGGGGGACCATTCCTCAGGTGTTCATAGACTTCATGCTGGGAAGCGTGGGGGGAGTTCCCGTCATTTGTATCGTGTTTTTCGTGGTCATCGCGGGGGTGGGCATCGTAGTGCTCCGCAAGAGCAGATATGGGAGACATCTCTATGCGACCGGAGGCAACCTCGATGCGGCAAAGCTTGCTGGAGTAAGAATCAACGCGGTGCTCATCGCTTCCTACATCATCAGCGGATTCGCCGCTGCGTTCGCGGGCCTGTACATGACGGCGCGCATCACCAGTGGCGATCCCCAAACCGGGTCTCCCTTCCAGATGCAATCCATCGCCGCGGCGGTGCTGGGCGGAACCGCGCTCACGGGCGGCCGGGGAGGCATCTTTGGAACCGTCATAGGCGTCGTGATACTCGTGATGCTTGGAAATGTGTTCAACCTCCTGGACATCAATCTCTACTGGCAGCAGGTCCTGCGAGGATTGATCCTCATTCTTGTCGTCGGATTCTCTCAATTCCGAGCACTCACGCGCAGCCGAACGGTCCTCGGCGCATCTCAATCGGCGCAGGGAACCGGAGAAAGGAGGTAAGGAAGGAGACACATATGGCCGGATCTGTTTTCGTGACTTTCGCTCGTAAAATCGTCGTGCAAGGAGGACTTGAAATGAAGCGTTTTGCAATCGGTGCGTTGTCGTTGGTGTTTTTGCTTGGAATTGCGATTTCTGCAATGGCGCAAGCTCCAAGCTATACCCAGTTTGGAAAATACAAAAAGGAGCCCCCCTACAAGATCGGCTTCTCTTACCATGGTGGAGGAATTGACTACGATATCCAGTTTGATGCGGCGATCAAATGGCTTGCCAATAAGGAGTATGGCTCCTTGATCAGCAACCTGTACATGACAGACGCGCAGTTCGATGTGGCAAAGCAGCAGGCCGACGTTGAGGACCTGATCGCAAAAGGCATCGACGGCTTGATCATCTCGCCGGTATCCCCGAGCGCGGAGGTCTCCCTTATCAACAGTCTCTATGACAAGGGAATACCGGTCGTCGTCGTCCTCGGGGAGTATGACGGGAACAAGTACACCGCCTATCGCGCGTCGAACGCTCAGGATTTCGGGCGGATCGGCGCGGAGTGGATGGTGCAGCAGCTGATCAAGAAAGTCGGATCACCGAAGGGGAGCCTCATTGTTCTTCACGGGGTTCCAGGCGCCGCGGCGGAAATCGGACGCTGGGACCGGGGTGCGAAGCCCGTCTTCGCGAAATATCCCCAGATAAAAATCGTCGGCGAAGGCGCGGGCCAATGGGCGTATGACGAGGGAAAGAGAGTTATTACGACCCTCCTCGCCGCAAATCCGAAGGCAGACATGATCTGGAGCTGCGGCGGACAGATGTCCCTGGCTGCCGCTGAAGTATGCGCCGCCAATGGGCGCTATGACTGCATCATCAGTGGTGAGGATTACAACGGCCTATTCAAGTTCTGGATCGCGAACAAGAGCAAGGGCTTCTCCTGTATCGCCCCCACGTTCCCATCTTGGATCGCCAACACCGGGTTCGATGCAATGATCCAGGTGCTTCTGGGTCAGACGGTCCAGGTGAAGGAGGTCTTCCCTCCCCCCACGATCACTGACGACACTGTGCGGAATTACGTGGTACCAAGTCTTCCCGATACGATTTGGGTGGCAACCGCTCTCCCCAAGGCGGTTCTGCAGGAAATGTACGGGAAAAAGTGAGCATTTGATTCATGGCGAAGTAATTTCCAAGAGAATGAAAGGAGCCGGACATGATCACTTGTCCGGCTCCTGGCTTCCAACAACAGGGCTGGGTTGCAGCGTGAAGGATATCGCGTGAAAAATGCAGGCGTGGTGAATCAGTTCAAAGGAGCTCTCGGTAGACGCACTGTGATAGTATTCATTGCACTCGTTGTTTTCGTCATCATCGCGGGACTTGTAATGCCTGCCACGTTGGGACCTGACAATGTAAGAAGTGTGATCCGTGAGTCGTCTTTCCTCGGTATCGTTGCCCTGGGCCAAGGGGTCGTCATGCTGAGCGGCGGCTTGGATATTTCCGTTGGGAATATCATGTTTTTCGTCATCGTGTATGGCGGGAATGTTCTAGCCGCACATCCCGAGTATTCCGCAATCCTTTGCCTGGCATGCGTGCTGTTCGGGGCGCTTGTGGGGTTGATAAACGGCTTTGGGGTATCCAGGTTCAAGATATCTCCCATCATCATGACCCTCGCCACCGGTTCCATGCTCTACGGCCTGATATATATATTTGGCGGATCGGACCGCATGGGAAGCGCGGCGCCCGCGCCGCTTCAATCCGTGGGAAAAGGGATCCTTTTCAACGTCATCCCCTACACCGGAGTGATGTGGCTGGTTCTTGCCGGTTTCTTTGTGTTCGTGCTGTATAACACAACTTTTGGCAGACGCATTTATGCCACGGGAAACAACCCGAAAGCCGCCTGGTTATCTGGAATCAATTCCGAGGGCACCTTGATCAAGTCCTACATGATATGCGGCGCTTTGGCGGCATTTGCCGGGCTTCTTCTTCTGGGATACCTCGGCACACCCACTCTTCGTTTCACTGATATCTACACGATGGGTTCCATCGAAGCCTCCGTTCTTGGAGGGATTGATTTCTTTACCGGCGTGGGAAGCATCATCGGCACCATTGCCGGAACGCTGCTGGTCCGTTTCCTGTTTACCCTCCTTCTCATGATCAGAGTGAATGACGCGGGAAGAATGATAGCGGAAGGCGTTCTCATTCTCGTCATTGTCGCCGCGTATAAGCTGAGAGAACGGTAGCAAGGAGACAGGGTATATGGGGAGAATAGCGGGCAAAGTGGCAATAGTCACCGGAGCGGGCAGGGGCATTGGTGCTGAGATCGCTCGGACTTTCGCAAGAGAGGGCGCAGACGTGGTTCTCGCCGCTCGAACGCGCAAGGAGATAGATCAGGTTGCCGAAGAGGTGCGCAGCCTTGGGCAAAAAGCGCTGGCCGCGAAAATGGACGTCACGGTGAAAACGGAAATTACATCTATGGTGCAGCGTGCTCTGGAAGAATTCGGGAGAATAGACATCCTTGTCAATAATGCCGGCACGATCCATCCCGCCGGCTTTCTTGAAGCAACGGAGCAGGATTGGGATGCGATACAGAACATCGACGTGAAGGGGCTCTTTCTGTGCACCCAGGCAGTGGCGCCGCACATGATCAAGCAGCGGTATGGAAAAATCGTGAACGTGTCCTCGATGGCGGCACAGGGCTGGTACATGCCGGGTTTCGCCAGCTATTGCGCGGCGAAAGCCGCCGTGAACAATCTCACCAAGTTCACTGCCCGCGAGCTGGGTGTGTACGGAATCAACGTCAATGCGGTTGCCCCTGGCGAGATACTCACCGCCCTCACGTATCAAAACCAGACCAAGGAACAGGTTGAAAAGAAGCTGAAAGACTCGCGCGACATGACCATGGTGAAACGCCTTGGCGAGCCCCGGGATGTGGCCTCTCTGATCCTTTTTCTGGCTTCCGATGAGTCATCCTTCATTGCCGGTGAAATAATAGCTGTTGACGGTGGAAGAATTGACAGGATGTAGAGAAAAGTCCCCGCTCCGCCTCTCGCAAGTCGCACTATTTTTGAAACGTAACGATTTTCCGATCATACAGGGTTGAGGGAGGGAGGAGGCCATGATGAATTTGCCCAAGACAATGAAGGCCGTGCGCGTCTATGGGCCGAAGGACTATCGATGGGAAGAGGTGCCCGTGCCCCGGATCGGACCCGGCGAAGTGCTCACCCGGGTACTGGCAACAGGGGTCTGCGCGAGCGACGTAAAAGCCTTTCAGGGCGCGCGCGTATGGGGTTCGGTGGATATGCCGCCCTATATCGAGGTTCCCGTGACCGCGGGGCATGAGTTCGTGGGCGAGGTCGTCGCCCTGGGCGAAGGTGCCCCCGAGCGATATGGCCTGGCGGTGGGTGATCGGGTGGCCTCTGAACAGATCGTGCCCTGCGGGGAATGCCGATTCTGCAAGCGCGGGCAGTACTGGATGTGCCAGCAGCACGACATCTACGGCTTCAAGAAGGACCGGGCTGAAGGCTCCTGGGCACAGTACATGCGCTATCCCAGCCGCGCCATCAATTACAAGGTGCCGCGGACGATTCCCCCCGAGCAGGCGGCGCTCATCGAGCCTCTGGCATGCGCTATCCACGCGGTGGAACGGGGCAACATCCAGCTCGGCGACATCGTCGTGATCGCGGGGCTGGGGCCCATTGGACTTTGCATGCTGTCGGTGGCCAAGCGCAAGGGAGCCGGCGTCATCATCGGGCTGGACATGAAGCCTTACCGCCTCGAGCTTGCGCGGCAATTCGGCGCCGACCTCACCTTCGACGTCAGCAAGGGCGATGCGATCGGCGAAATAATGAAGCTTTCGGGTGGCTATGGCTGCGACATGTACATCGAGGCGACGGGGGCGGGTCCGGCGATTTCACAAGGCCTGCAGATGATCCGGCGGCTGGGCACGTTCGTGGAGATCAGCGTGCAGGCCGGGCCCGTTGCCGTGGACTGGTCAATTGTCGGGGACGTGAAGGAGCTCAACATCAACGGCTCGCATCTCGGCCCCTATTGCTATCCGATAGCGATCCAATACCTGGCCCAGGGTTACGTGAACGGCGCAAAGCTGGTGACCCACCAGCTTCCCCTGCATGATTACCTCAAGGGGATCGCAATCACCCACCAGGGGGAAAAGTCGATCAAGGTCGTGCTCCTGCCGTGAAAGCGAGATTGTTCCGACCACCGCGATGACCAGCGCCGATGGTCATCGGCCGGGAATTACTGTATGCATAAAAAAATATTCTTGACATTCGTCTGCATATCTGATCAGATTAAAAGAATTTTCCATCCAAGGGAATGCGAATATGATACCCTCCCTAGACGCAACGGACGGTAACCCTCTCCCTGTTCTTTCTCTGATCCGAAGCAAGAGAAAGGACCTGACGCCTACACAGAAGAGGATGGCGGACTTTATTCTACAGAAACCCAAAGAAGTGATCAACATGTCCATCAGCCAGCTCGCGATGGAAACAGGCTCAAAAAGCGAATCTTCCGTAGTGCGTTTCTACAGAACACTCGGATTCTCAGGATATCATGAGTTCAAAGTGACCCTCGCGACGGAAATCGGCGGACAATCCTTCTATCATACGTACGAGGACATACTTCCCGGGGATGATGTCTCGGCAATCACGCGGAAGATTTTCAATGGAACAATCCAAACGCTTCACGAGAATCTCGGGATGATCGCGCCTGGAACACTGCAAAAAGCAATTGATCTCATGAGCGGTGCGGAGCGCCTGATATTCCTTGGCTATGCTTCTTCAGGGGCAATCGCAATGGAAGCATTCTTCAAGTTCAGCCGCTTGAAAGCGCACTGCTATTTCTTTTCTGATTCGCATATCAACGCAGCGATCCTTGCAGAGCCCTTGCCGGGAGATGTCATTTTCTGCATCTCCCATTCAGGGGAGAGCAAGGATGTCGTCATACCCGCTGAACAGGCCAAACCGACCGCGAAGATCATCGCTCTGACGGGATCCGCGGAAAGCCCGCTTGCGCGCATCGCCGACGTGTGCATCACGACTTTTTCAGAGGAAGTGAACTATCGCACCGAAGTGATGGTCTCACGGGTCGTTCAACTCAGCGTAATCGAGGTGCTGTTCACTGCGTGCAGCATTCGGCAAGGCCCTCACACCCTGGAACGGCTGAAAAGGGCTCGCCAGGCGGTATCGTATCTCAAGTATTGAGTGACGGAGGCGCGAACCATGTTCGTGGAAATGGCATATCCGCTTTCCCCGGAGATCCCGGTTTTTCCTGGACTCCCCTATGACGAGTTCATTCCCCTCAGCCGGATGAACAGGGGGGGGGAGGCGAACAACACCGCCGTGAAGCATCCACTCCACAATGGCACCCACGTGGACGCTCCGTATCATTTTTATGACGCCGGCAGGACCATCGACCAGATACCCATCACTGAGTTTGTCTTCTCCAAGCCGTTGATAGTGCGGAAAGACCTGCGAAAAGGGGGACTGCTCCAGCCGGACGACATTGAAGCAGCGGGCCCGATGCTTCGTTCCGCTGACATTCTCCTGCTCTGCACTGGATACCATGCGTTCAGGGCCGACAAGTCCGCCTATGTCGATGATTTTCCCGCCCTTTCGCTCGAAGCGGCAAGACTGATCCGGAACGACCTGCTCAACGTAAAGGCGGTTGCGATTGACACCTTGAGCATCGAAAGCTGCACGCGCGGGCCGAAATCGGGATTCGTCGTTCATAAAACCCTTCTCGACGGCGAAATGTACCAGACACGGCCTCTTCTGATCTTCGAAGACGTAAATATGGGGCCGATCCTCGAAAAAAGCATCTCACGGATCTACGCATTCCCTCTCCGTCTCGTCGGGCTGGACGCGTCGCCCGTGAACATGATCGCGGAGGTGCTCTGACGTGCGGCACGGACAGCGCGGTGATTCAGTGGTCGCGGTGGCGAGGTCCGAAGAGGTCGAATACGGAAAAATCGATTTCCGCGCTCTGTTGATCCGGGTCATCGAGAACCTGAAGGAGGCAGGCGTACCTTTCCCGCGCGGCGGCAGCAGCGCTTTTGTAAAGCCCAACGTTGTCGTGGGCGCGAAGGCTACCACAGGCATCACAACGGATCCGCATCTGGTTTCAGCCCTCATTTCTCTTCTCAAAGACAACGGCGTTCGCACCGTATACGTCGGAGACTCTTCAGCAGGGTTCCAGAGCTCGCGGGATACCTTCCGCGAAGCGGGACTGGATGAGGCGGTTACCAAGGCCGGCGGGATTCTCGTGAATATCGACGATTCAGGCGAGCGGGTTGGCCTGCCCCTGGCCAACAGCGACATCCTCGAGGCCGTCACGGTTCCGCGCAAGGCACTCGAAGCGGACTGTCTCATCAACTTTGCCAAGCTCAAGACACACCGAGTCGGTTCATTCACGTGCTGCGTGAAAAACTGGGTAGGCTTCATCGAACAGGAAGTGAGGCTGCAGCACCATCAAACCCGGATGCCGAAGCTGGTCGCAGAGCTCCACACCGCGCTGCCGGAAGATTTATGTTTTGGTGACGGCATCGTCGTGGGCGAGGGAGACGGTCCGGACATCTGCCGCCCACGCTTCCTGGGCGCTCTGCTCGGCTCGAACGATCCCGTGGCAATTGACGCGGTCGGAGCAGCGATGCTCGGGATCCATCTTCACGATCTCGTGTTTCAGTGGACCGCCCATCTGGACGGGGTGGGGGAGATCGAGAGGAGCAGGTTCCGGCTGATCGGCCCCCTCCCCAGCGAGTTTGGGATTTCCGTCGAAAAACCCCTCGAGGTCATGTACAACCGATTCCCCTGCCACATCGTACAGGGCGGGGTTTGCGAGGGCTGCTTCGCCTGGTTCATGGGACCGGCGCTCTTCTGGCAGAGGGACGGAATATGGGACGAATTGCAGAAAAAAGCCGGTACACCGACATTCATGCTCGGCTTCAATGCTGTTGACAGGAACTTTGAGAAACACCTTGCCGAGGGCCCCTATTTCGTAATCGGCGATTGTACTCCCGCAAAGTTCCGGAAAGACTCTCGTGCAGTCTTCATCCCGGGGTGCTGCCCCGGTCCCGCGATACCCGAAACGATATTGCGGACTTGTGGAATCGATGCGAAAGAGAGCCCCTGATGAGCGGACCGCGGCTTATCGATCTGAGCTATACGATTTCAAGTGAAATGCTGGTCTACCCTCGCAACGAACGGCCATCCTACCAGTGGATTGGAAGGGTGAATTCCGAGGGTTACAACCTTACCCGAATGACAATGCTGGTGCACACGGGGACCCATGTTGACGCACCCAAGCACTTCCTGGACAACGTTCCCTGCATCGACGAGATTGGCCTTGGGAGATTCTTCGGCACGTGCAGACTTTTTCGCTGTGGCGACGTGCCAAGCAGCCGGGAAATTACGTTGGCAGAAGTTCAGTCTTCCGGTTTCGACCTTCGGGAGGGCGATATATTTGTTCTTGCCACGGGGATCGAAGCCCTGGCCGAGAAGAAGGAGTACAACACGCTATACCCTTTCCCTTCGAAGGATCTTGTTCAGTGGCTGATCGCGAAGAAAATAAGAGCTTACATGACGGATGCCACGTCGCTGGATTCCATCGACGCTGAGGGCAGCCCGAATCATCACCTGATCCTCGGGGCCGGAATCCCCATTGTGGAAAACCTGTGCAATCTGAAGGAGTTGCCGACAGACAGACCCTTTGTCATCTGCGCCCTCCCTTTGAAATTGGGCGGGCGG
>PMZS01000238.1 GCA_003170115.1 Spirochaetaceae bacterium | reverse complement strand
GGCAATTCTCCGAGGCTCGGGTGCCGTCTGCACGATGCAGCTTTCGGGCATGTTGAAACGCGAAGGGACGGACTTCATGTCGGTGGCCGGGCACGCGGAAGACGCGGCGGTGTACCAGGAGCTGAGGTCTCTCGCGTGCGCGATGGCCGTGCGGCGAATGCTGAAGAACGCACGAATCGGCGTGCTCCCGTTCCCCTGCGATCAGATGTCCGCCACCTGGGTGGACGAGTTCGGCCTCCGCGCCCGCTACGGCGTTCAGCTGCGATACCTGGAGCTGGAGCGCATCAGGCGGTGCGCCGCCGAGGCTGCGTCGGCTGAGGTGGCGGCATTCCGCGGAGCCCTGCTCAGCGGCGACGCCGCTGCAGACGTGGACGAGAAAAACCTGCAGGAGGGCATTCGCTACGCTCTTGCCATGGCGTGCGTCGTGCGGGAAGAAAAGCTTTCCGCCCTGGCAATGAATGATGTGATCCCGGAGATGCATGCGAGCTTCGGCCTGCGCCCCTGCCTGTGCAACCCGGGGCTGTCTGCCTCCGGTGCGGTGGTCTCAATGGAGGCCGACGTGGGAGCCGCGACCGCGATGCTCGCCCTGCGTCTTTTCACCGGGGAATCTCCGTTTTACGCGGAGCCGCTCTCCGCCGATTACGAGTCGAACGCGATCCTGATGGGCCACGCCGGCTACCACGATACGGCAAACGCCGACCCCGGTGCGCCGGTGCGGATTGTCAGCGACGTAGAGTACGAGAACTCCGACGCATTCACGGGTGCCGTGAGCTTTTTCAAGTACAAGCCCGGCCCGGTCACCGCCGTGAACTCCGTGTGGGACGGGGAGTGCCTCCGCTGGTGCTGTGTTGAAGGCGAATCACTTCCCGGGCCCGTGAAGATGGAAGGAAACTGCCACGTTCATTTCCGCCCTGCGCTTCCCGTGCGGGATTTCTACCGGCAGGTCGTGAGCCGCGGGGTGAGCCAGCATTGGCTGTTCATCCAGGGTCACCGTGCAGAGGATCTCGCGCTCCTCTGCGGCGTTATCGGCGTGCGATTCGTGAGGGTGGAGCGTTGATCGACCATGCCCTCGGTGACTGTTCGATTCTACGAGGAGCTCAACGATTTTCTTCCTGCTGAGAGGAAAAAGCGGCAATTCTCTCTCGAGGTGCCGCCGGGAAGCACCACAAAGGCGGCGATCGAAAACCTGGGCGTCCCGCATACAGAGGTAGATCTCGTCCTGGTCAACGGTGAATCGGTCGATTTTTCCCGGAAGCTGATTGAGGGTGACATGCTGAGCGTGTACCCGGTGTTCGAATCGTGGGACATCGGGCCCATCTCGCGCGTGAGGTCCGTGCCACTTCGTGACATCCGGTTCTCCGCGGACGTGCACCTCGGGAAGCTCGCCCGGCTCCTGAGGATGATGGGGTTCGACACCGCCTATGAGAATTCACTTGACGATGAGCTGATCGCGAGCTCCGCGCGCGCGGAGAGAAGGATCGTGTTGACAAGGGACCGCGGTCTCCTGAAGAGGCGAGCCGTCACGCACGGATACCTCGTGAGATCCCTCGCCCCGCGGGAGCAGCTTGACGAGGTGCTCACGCGGTTCGACCTCGCCGCCATGGTACGCCTGTTCGGCCGGTGCATGTCATGCAACGTCGCCCTCGCGCGAGTCAGCCGGATTTCGGTTCTGGACCTTCTGCCTCCCGCGGTGGCGGAAACGTGCACGGAGTTCTCGCGCTGCCCGGGCTGCGGCAAGGTTTTCTGGAGAGGGACTCACTGGGAGAGCATGAAACACATGGCGGCCGATGTCCTCGGCCGCCGGAATCGTGCCTAGTTCTTTATGTTATAGCGCCTCTTGAAGCGCTCCACGCGTCCCGCGGTGTCGACCAGGTGCTGCTTGCCTGTATAGAAGGGGTGGCACTTCGAGCAGATTTCCACCTTGATGTCCTTCGCCGTGGACTTGGTCTGGATCACGTTCCCACAGGCGCAGGTGATGGTCGTGAGCTGGTATGTCGGGTGAGTATCGGTTTTCATGTCATTGACCTCCATATGTGTGTGGGCGCGCTCCCGCCTTCCAACACCGCGCATCCGCGCGGTGGGGCTATGCATCCGTCACAGCCGATGTGTTCATGGATTTGAGGAAGGCCTCATTATTCTTGCTTTTCCTCAGCCTGTCAATCAGCAGCTCGAGGACCTCCTGGTCCTCCATGGGGTTGATCACCCGGCGCAGGACCCACATCTTCTGCAGTTGCTCCTCGGTGAGGAGAAGCTCTTCCTTGCGGGTGCCGGACTTCTTGATGTTGATGGCTGGGAAGAGCCTGCGGTCGGAAAGTTTCCGATCCAGGATCACTTCCGAGTTGCCCGTGCCCTTGAATTCCTCGAAAATTACCTCGTCCATCCTGCTGCCCGTTTCTATCAGCGCAGTAGCCACGATGGTGAGGCTCCCGCCCTCCTCGATGTTGCGCGCCGCGCCGAAGAACCTCTTCGGCTTGTGCAGGGCGTTGGAGTCCACGCCGCCCGAGAGGATCTTCCCCGACGTAGGGACCGTCTGGTTGTAGGCGCGGGCGAGCCGGGTGATGGAGTCAAGGAGGATCACGACGTCACGCTTGTGCTCCACGAGGCGCTTGGCCTTCTCGATGACCATCTCCGCCACCTGGACGTGCCGGGTGGACTGCTCGTCGAAGGTCGAGGAGACCACCTCCCCCTTGACGTTCCGCTGCATGTCCGTGACCTCTTCGGGCCGCTCGTCGATCAGCAGGACGATCACGAACACCTCGGGGTGGTTCGTCGTGATGGCGTTGGCGATCTTCTGCAGGAGGATGGTCTTTCCCGTGCGCGGGGGAGAGACGATGAGGGCGCGCTGCCCCTTGCCGATCGGGTCGAACAGGTTGATCAGGCGCGTGGAAATCTCCTCCGTGGAGGTCTCCAGGTTCAGGATCTCGTCCGGGTACAGCGGGGTAAGGTTGTCAAAGGGAACCCGGGTCTGCGCGACCAGCGGGGGATCGAAGTTCACCGTTTCCACGCGCAGCATTGCGAAGAACCGTTCTCCCTCCTTCGGGGAGCGGATCTGCCCCGCGACGGTGTCGCCGGTCTTGAGGTTGAACAGCCGTATCTGCGAGGGAGAGATGTAGATGTCGTCCGGTCCAGGCAGGTAGCTGTAGTTGGGCGAACGGAGAAAGCCGTACCCGTCGGGGAGGATCTCCAGGGCGCCATAGGCATAAATGACCCCGCCCCGTTCGGTGTGGCCCTTGAGGATCTGGAAGATGATCTCCTGCTTCTTCATCGAGACCATCGCTTCGTGGTTCACGCCCATCTTCGAGGCGAGACCGCGCAGGTCCGGCATACCCATCTGGCTCAGGTCATTGATGTGAAGGCGATTGTCGCTCTGCGTGAGAAGCTTGTCCTTCGCGGCGTCGCCGTTCGTGCCGACCGGACCGGCGCTTGCGGGAGCCGCGGCGGCCGCGTACGCGGCCCCGGTCATCGGGAGACTCCCCGGGGGCAGCGGCGCGATCGGCGCGGCGCTGGAGTCCATCGCGCCTTCCTCTGCCGCGACATCTCCCCGCCCGTCAGGCTCACCCATTGCCGGCTCCTTGATGAGCTCCACGCGGATCTTGCGGCGCGCGACGCGCCTCTTGCCGCGGAATCCCTGTCCGTCCGGGCGGTTCTGCCCCGATCTCAACGGCTGCTGGTCTCCGTTCTCCCCGTTGAGCAGCGAGTCGTTGGTCAACTCCACATCACGCGGTTGTTCGACGGGAGGCGGCGGAGAATCGTTGTCTTGATCGTTCGTTCCCATTGTGTTGCTCCGTTTATTCTGTACGATCATCCTGAAAAAATTCGCGATTTCCGGATTGTGTGTGCACGCAGGCCCTGAAAGGCTGTCAATACTCTTTGAGACCTAATATATTACCACTTCGTGCGTGTGTCAAGGAAGTCCCGGTCCAGGAGGCACGCTTCCGCATAGAGCATCCCCGCCACCGCGGTCCTTCGTCGTATCATGTCGCGTGACCCCGAAAAGCTGAACAACCGCGCCTGAACCCGGCCGTCTTTTCGCGCCACGCCGATCCAGATCGTTCCCACCGGCTTCTCCTCAGTGCCGCCCTCCGGACCCGCGATACCCGACACAGAGAGTCCTGCCTCGACACCGGACGCTTCCATCGCGCCCCGCGCCATCTCGAGCACAGCCTGTTCCGATACCGCGCCATGCTCGGCCAGCACGTGATCCCCGACCCCGAGGAGTCGTGCTTTCGCCTCGTTCGAATACGCGAGGAATCCCCCCCAGAACACGCGCGAGCTCCCGGGCAGATCGGTGATATACTTGCCGATGAGCCCTCCCGTGCACGACTCCGCAACGGCGATCCGTGCATTCCGGGCCAGAAGTGCATCGGTGAGGAGCTGTGCCGGGCGGGTTTCCCCGCCGCGGATCCGAATCGGTCCCAGCCGGGTCACGAGCGCTTTGAACAGCGCCTCCCGTTCTTCGGAGCGACCGCCGCGGAGGCTGAAAACGATACGATCCTCGTCCACGCGGGTGCCCCAACGCACTNNCGAACGAGCGTCCGCGCCGGCACCTGCTCGCAGGGCCTCCTCCAGCGTCGACTCGGGCACCATGAGGGCCGTGCCCCAGAGGACTTCCGCCTCCGCGGCGGCCCCGAAACGTTCGGCAACCAGGGGCAGCACGCTGCGGGAGAACATCGGCCTGAGCTCGGAGGGAGGACCAGGCAGCGCGATCACGAGCGCATCCCCGACGGTACCCTGGAAACCCGGCGCCGTGCCGTTCGGGTTCGGCAGAAGGACAAATCCACGCGGTGCAAGCGCCTGCTTGCGATTCGTCTCTGAGACGGTCCGGCCCGCGAACCGGGCCCGCAGGGCATCCCATGCCTCCTGGTGGAAGTCCAGCGGTACGCCGGCCGCTTCCGCCACGATTTCACGCGTGAGATCGTCCGAAGTCGGCCCCAGCCCACCGGTGATGATCACAAGGCAGGAATCGACTATCGCCCGGGCAAGCTCTGCGCGGAAAAGCGGAATATCATCCGGCACCTGAACGCCGCGGCGCACGTAGAATCCGAGGGAGGTGAGCTCGCTGGCAATGTAGCGGACGTGGGCGTCCTGGAGAATGCCTTCGGTCAGCTCCGTTCCCGCCGAGATGATGACGGCGCTTTTCTGATCGCGGTCACCACCAGGGGTGGCATTCTTACACACTCTGGACGTTTTTCTTGAGCTGATCGACGGGTCCGGAGAAGACATTGACGGCCTGGGGATTCTTGATCATCTCGCACTTGCCCTCGAAGACCACGCCGTCCGCGATCTTCAGCTTGGCCGTGCGGATGTTGCCGTAGACTTTTCCCGTGGACAGCATTTCCAGCTTTTCAGTGGCTTCGATATTGCCCTTCACGGTTCCGCCCACGACGACCGACCCCACCCGGATATTCGCGGTAATGGAGGCGCCCTGCTCGACGTAGAGGAAACCGGTGGACACGATCTCCCCAGAGAAGGAGCCGTCGATTTTCAGCGAATCCTTGAACCTCATGACCCCATTGAAGTCGGTTTCCCGACCGAGGGTCGTGGTGATGCGCTCGACGCCTTTGTGATCTTCGTTCTTTGCCATACCGTCACTTCGTCTTCATGACGAACACGCCGTCCCAGTCCTCGGGAGGCGGGTTCTCGATGTAGTGTTTGCACCGCACGAAGTACACCTTCGAGGGGCCGTCCTCAGGGTCGATCTTCAGCGCCCGCGCGAAGGCGTCCCGCGCATCCTCGAACTTCATGAGCTTATAGAATTTCCGCCCCTCCGCAAAGGTGTCGAGAACCTGCTTCTTCTCATCGGTGATCATGCGTCCGCCCCCTGCCGTGTCGTGTGCGCGGGCTTCTCCTGGCGCTTCCTGCCGCTCCGCAGGTGCTTGCGCAGCTTGCGTTCCAGGTCCGCGACCGAGAGATCTCCCTGCTTGAGCTTTTCTCCCCGGCCTTGAAGCTCGGTCACCTCGTCCTGCAGGCCCTCCAGCGTGGCGAGGATCTCCCCGCCCTCCTTCCGGATCAGGGCAAGCAGCTTCTGCACGCCGGCGGCGTCCGCGGCGCCGGTCTTCTCCGCGAGGGCGAGCAGGTCCGAGATCGGGGTGCGGATGTGCTGGGTGAAAAAGATCAGCGAGTTGTTCAAAGACTCCACGACCGCGATCCGCTTCTCCCGCCGGGTCAGCTGGCGCGAGAGCTCGCGGCTGCGTAGAACGGCGCGGATGCGGGCGAGAACCTCGGTGAAGTTGAACGGCTTCGTGATATAATCATCCACTCCCTGCTCGAATCCCTCGATCCTGTCCTGCACCTCATTCATTGCGGAGAACATGATGATGGGAGTGCTGCGATAGCGCCTGTAGGCGGGGTCGTGCTTGAGCAGGCGCGTCACTTCCCAGCCGGAAAGCTTGGGCATGATGTTGTCCAGGATGATCAGATCCGGATTGACGGCCTGCACCTTCTCCAGCGCCTCTTCCCCGTTCACCGCCTTTTCCACATGGAAGCCGAGCTTGCTCAGCATGACGTCGAAGAACTCGAGGTTGATCGGCTCGTCGTCTACGATGAGAATCTTTCCCCTGAGCTTCATGCGCCCCCCGAAGATAATACTGCCCGAGAACGCCATGCCTGTCAATTGTGGAGGCGGGGTGCAACGAGTGCGGGCGGGGGGTCACTCCAGGCGCTTGCGGAAGCGCAGGACGCTCCCGGCGATGACCACGAGGCCGATCCCGGCGAGTGCGGCGCTTTCCCGCCACAGCTCGGGCAGGCTGACTCCCTTGAGGAACAGCCCGCGGATGATGACGAAGTAATAGCGGAGCGGGAAAATGTAGGTTACCGCCTGGATGAGCGGCGGCATGCTTTCGATGGGAAACACGAACCCGGAGAGAATTATCATTGGCATCATGAAAAAGAACATCGCGATCATCATGGCCTGCTGCTGGGACCGGGCGATCGTTGAAATGAAGAGCCCGATGCCCAGCGTGCTGAGCATGAAGAGCAGCGACAGGGCGTAGAGCACCAGCAGGCTGCCCCGGACAGCAAGGCCGAACAGCAGGAGGCTCGCGACCAGGACCACGGTGATGATGACCAGGCTGATGAGCACGAAGGGGGCCAGTTTCCCGATGATCAGCTGCCGCGGGGTGATGGGTGTCACAATGAGCTGCTCCAGGGTGCCCACCTCCTTCTCCTTCACAATGGCCTGGGAGGTGAGGACCATCGTGATGATCATGAGGATCATTGCAAGAACTCCTGGCACCATGAAGTTCCTGCTCGCCAGGGAGGGGTTATAGAGAACCCGGACCGTCGGGTCCACTTGAACCGCGCGGATCCGCCGCAGAACGCCGGGATCAAGGCCGGAAAGCCTGGCCGCTGAGCGCGCCGCTTGCGCACGGGAAACTATGAGCGTGGCATACGTCAGCCCGATTGCGGCGGCCTGCGATTCAGAGCCGTCGGCCAGGAGCTGCAGAGGAGCGGTCTTCTCCCCCGCGAGTGACCTGCCATAGCCCGGCGGTATGATGAGCGCCAGGGATGATATCCCCTCCTCGATGCCGCGCTCCGCGCTGCGGGCATCAGGCAGGTTCGCGCCGGCCACGTAGCTGCCGGACTGCAGGAAGCTGGAGACGAGCTGCCTGCTTTCCACGCTCTTGTCCTGGTCGCAGACGGCCAGCGGGATGTCCTTCACGTCCATGTTCGCCGCGTACCCCAGGAGCGTGATCTGCAGGACGGGAGAGAGAAGGATGAGCGGGAGAAGACGCCTGTCCCGGCGGAGCTGCTGAAACTCCTTGCGGATGATGAAGCGGATTGTCCTCATCATCTGGACTGCCTCCTGAGGCGAAGGACGCTGAACGCCGAAGTGGCGGCGGCGAAGATGATGAGCGCGAAAACCTGGTCTTTGAAAGCCCACAATCCCACGCCCTTCAGCATGATGGCGCGCAGGGCCGCCAGGTAGTAGCGGCCGGGCAGGAGATAGCTCACCGCCTGGATGATCCAGGGCATGTTGCGGAAGGGAAACACGAACCCCGAGAGGATGAAAACGGGCAGGAGCGTGAGCAGGGAGGAAAGAAGGAAGGCCACCTGCTGGCTTTCCGAGAGGGTGGAAAGCATGACGCCGAAACCGAGACAGCCGAAAAGAAATATCAGCGTCACCACCCCCAGATCCAGCCAGCTTCCCTTCACCGTCACTCCGAAAAGGAATCGGCTGGTGACAAGGATGGTGGCGGCGGCGATCAGCCCGATGAGGAGGTAGGGCACCGTCTTTCCCACGATCAGCTCCAGGGGCTGCACCGGGGAGACCGCGATCTGTTCCATGGTTCCCCTCTCCTTCTCCCGCACGATGGAAAGCGCGGTGGAGATCACCGAGGACATCATCAGGATGAGCACGATGAGTCCGGGCACGAGGAAATTGGCGCTGCGCAGCTCCGGGTTGAAGAGGACGCGGGGCCGGAAGTCGATGGTCGTCTTCATTCCCGTGACGCCCGCCCGTTCCAGGGAACGGACGAATGCAGCCTGGGAGTAGTCCAGGGCAATCGCCTGGATGTAGCCGATGGCGGTCGCCGCGGTGTTCGCGTTGGATCCGTCGGCGATGGCCTGCACCTCAACTCTTTTTCCCCTTGCGACGTCCCGGCCGAACCCCGCGGGGATCACCAGCGCCACCATGACCTTCCCCTCATCCAGGAGGCCATCGATCCGTGACCCCTGATCAATGGAGAGTTTCAGGTCGAAGTACTCCGAATGCAGGAAAGATTCGACAAAGCCCCTGCTCGTCTCAGTCTTGTCGTGGTCCAGGAGCGCAAGGGAAATGTGCCTGGTGTCCAGCGTGACCGCGAATCCGAACA
Source organism: Spirochaetaceae bacterium (assembly GCA_003170115.1). Lineage (GTDB taxonomy): Bacteria > Spirochaetota > Spirochaetia > SZUA-6 > Fen-1364 > Fen-1364. The sequence goes on along the minus strand of PMZS01000238.1, from coordinate 3,531 downwards.
TGAGAAGCAGGAAAAGCGGCACGACAAGGAGCATCCCGAGTGTTGCGGGGTCACGCGAAATCTGGCGCAGTTCCTTGACCATGATGGTTCCAATACGCATGCCGCTCATCCGAGCGACTCCGCCTGTGTGTCGATCAACCGGATGAAAACGTCTTCCAGGGAAGGCACGATCCGGGCGTGGCTGCTCACCGGGAGCCCTGCATTCTCCAGCGCCGCCAGCGCGATCCCGATCTCCTCTTCCCGCTCGAGGCTCACGTGGAGACGGGTGGCGAAAATCGCGGTTTCCTGCACGACGGGACAGCCGCGGAGCACCTCCATGGCCGCGACCGGGTCTGCGCAGTCCACTTCGAAGACAGCGCCGGTGATCACCTCGCGCTTGAGCTTGCCCGGGCTTCCCTGGGCGACAATCCTCCCCGCGTGCATGAGGACCAGCTCGTTGCAGTACTCCGCCTCGTCCAGGTAGTGCGTGGTGACGAGCACCGTGGTTCCTCCCTCGGCCAGCTCGTTGATGATGTCCCAGAACAGCCGACGCGATATCGGGTCGGTGCCGCCGGTGGGCTCGTCCAGGAAAATGATTCCAGGTCGATGCAGCATGGCGCAGCCCAGTGCCAGGCGCTGCTTCCAACCGCCGGAGAGCTCCCGCGTGACGGCCTTCTCCCTTCCCTCCAGGCCCGCCTGTCGAACAGTCTCCCGCTTCCGCTCGGCCAGCTCATGGTTGGACAGCCCGTAGACGCCGCCGAAGAACGTGATGTTTTCTTCCACGGTCAGGTCGTCGTAGAGAGAAAAGCACTGCGACATGTACCCGATGCTCCGCTTCACCGCCTCGGGGTTGCGGTTGATGTCGATGCCCCCCACTTCCGCCGTACCGGAGCTGGAGGCCAGAAGCCCGCAGAGCATGCGGATGGTGGTCGACTTTCCCGCGCCATTTGCCCCCAGGAGTCCGAAGATGCTTCCCACCGCAACTTCAAAGGAAACCGAGTCAACGGCGGTAAATGAGCCGAAGCGCTTCGTCAGCTGCCTGGTGCGGATGGCGAGCGGGCTTCCGCCGTCCCTGGCTCNNGCCCTCGGCGTCCCTGCCTATGGGCGGGCTTCCGCCGTCCCTGCCTACGGGCACGTTCATTCCCCCACCGCCCTGTCCAGCGCCGCCCTCGCAGTGAGGCAGTCGAACAGCGCACCCTCCTCGCGCAGGCGGGCGCGCACTACCAGCGTCTGCGCGTCCAGGCTCTCCGATGACAGGGCGACGCCCTGGCGATAGCGCTCCTGCGTGACCCTGTCATTCTCCTCCGCCTGGGCGGTTTCCTGGTGGAGAGAGACCAGACGTCCGGCGGCCTCGCGGAGCGTCAGATACGTGCGGATGACTTCCAATGCCACGGCATCGGCCATCTTTCGTGAGCTTTCCTGGGCCTGGGTGAGCTTGCCCCTCGCCTGTTCCTCCTGGGCCAGGTACTGTGGAAAACGGCCCAGGTCGATCGAGGCGAGTATCCCGAGAGACCAGGTCGGGGTGAACTGGTCGGACTGGGGGAAGACCCTCTGGTTGGGGTTCGCCACCGTGTAGTCGCCGGTGAGAAACACGCTCGGGAAGAGCCCCGACCGTGCCACTTCCATGGAAGCCTCCTGGGCGATCACCCGTGAGCGGGCGCCCTGGATCTCGGGACGCTTTGACAGGGCGCGGGCCACCAGATCCGCCACGCTTCCCTGAGGAGGCTCGGCGCTCTGCGAAGGAGGTGCCTCCGCGGTGTCCAGTGCGGCGTCCCAGGGGAGCCCGATGAGAAGCGCCAGACGGACCCGCGCAATATCGCGCACGCTTTCGAGGCTGGAAAGATCGATCTTCGAATCCTCCAGCCGCATCTGCGCCTGGAGCACATCGTTGTTCGTCGCCATTCCCTCGTCCAGAAGGTTCCTGGCGTCATTGAGATGCAGCTCGGCCTGGGTCACGCTCTGGTCAATGGCCTCCCGCTGCGTCTTTGCCCTTGCGAAGTCCCAGTAGGCCTCCGTGATGGCGTATCGCAGGCCGAGTCTGCTCTCCCCCAGGTCACTCCTGCTGGAGTCCCTCAGCGCCTCTGCCTGACGGATCGAGGCCGCGATGCGCTTTCCCGTGAAAAGCGGCTGCTGGAGCGCAATCCGAACACTCGTGCTGTTCTCCAGGGGCGGCGGAAAGGTGATGGTTGCAGGCACAGGAGGGCCCCCCAGAGAAACGTCCGTTGTCATGCTCCCCGGTGCGACATTCGACAGCCTCGAATACCCGCCCTGGAGGGACAGAGAAGGAACGTACTGTCCCTGCATCTCGCGAAGTCGCGCGTCGGCGATGTGCGTCTCCAGCTCGTCCGAGTGAACTCCGGCGTCATAGGCAAAACCCAGGCGGATGCACTCCTCCAGGCCCACGACCCGTGCGCCATCTGCCGCCGCGCTGAGGACAGGAGCGGCACAGAGGCAGAGCGCCAGGGCGGCAAAGATGCTATCTCGCATGAGGCTCCTCGCTTTCGCTTCTGATCAGGGAGATGAAGGCATTCTCGAGGCTCGAGGGGATGACCCTCAGTGAGTCGATCTGCATGCCCGCCTCGGCGAATGACCGCCGCACGGCCTGTGTGCCGGCTTCGGCATCGTGGGCAACGACGTTCAACCTGTCGCCGAAGAGCTGAACCTCGCTGAGTTGTCCGGACTGCCGCAGCACCGCGCTCGCGCGTCGGATATCCGCGCAGACGATCTCCAGCACCACCCCGTCCATCTGCGCCCTGATGCGGGCGGGACGCGCGGCGGCGATGAGCCTCCCGGCGTTCATAAGGCCGACCCGGCTTGCCCTCTCGGCCTCATCCAGGTACGGAGTGGACATCACGATTGTGATGCCCTCGCGCAGGAGCTGGGAGAGGATGATCCAGAACTCACGCCGCGAAACGGGATCCACGCCGGTGGTAGGCTCATCCAGGAAGATGATCCGGGGGCGATGCACCAGGGTGCAGGCAAGGGCGAGCTTCTGTTTCATCCCGCCGGACAGCCGTTCGGCCTGACGCCCGCGGAAGGGAAGAAGCCGGGTAAATGACAGGAGCTCCTGGCGGCGATCCTGGAAGTCCCGCACCCCGTGGATCCTGGCAAAGAACTCGATGTTCTCGTCCACCGTGAGGTCGCCATAAAGGCTGAAGCGCTGCGAGAGATAACCCAGCCTCGCTTTGGTCGAGGGTGCAGTAGGGGCCGAGCCAAACACTTGGACATGCCCCGTGTCCGGGGCGATGAGCCCGCAGAGGAGCCTAATCGCCGTCGTCTTGCCCGCGCCGTCGGGGCCCACGAGGGCCGTCAGCGTGCCGCGGCGGGCTTCCACCTCGACGCCATCCAGGGCCGAGACCACCTCGCCGGTGCCGCGGCGGAACGTTTTGCGAATGCCGCGGCCCACCAGGGCCGGCGTGCCGGTTCCGGCGGCGATCATTGCCGGCCCTCCGCGGCCGGCAGGTCGACCGGCACGTGGACCGTGGCCGGCATTCCCAGGCGCAGGCGATGATCTGGGTTACAGGCGTAAACGCGTACGCGATAGACAAGCTG
>PMZS01000242.1 GCA_003170115.1 Spirochaetaceae bacterium | reverse complement strand
GTGGAAGTGCATACCCCCGAGCTTGCAGCGGACTTTCTGATCAACCGCTGGCTCCTCTATCAGAGCCTGAGCTGTCGCATCTGGGGCAGGTCCGCCGTGTACCAGTCCGGAGGGGCGTTCGGCTTCCGCGATCAGCTTCAGGACGTGATGGCCCTTCTTTCCGCCCGGCCCGAAATTGCGCGGGAGCATATCCTGCGTGCCGCCAGCCGTCAGTTCAGCGAAGGCGACGTCCAGCATTGGTGGCACCCGCCGAACGGGGCGGGAATCCGCTCGCGCATTTCCGACGACCTGCTCTGGCTGCCCCACGTCGTCGCTCACTACGTGCGGATCACCGGAGACGCGGACATCCTGGACGAGAAGGTGCCCTTCCTGAGCGCTCCGCCGCTCGAAAGCAATCAGTACGAGGTCTTCTCCACGCCGTCTGTTGCCTCGGAGGACGCCACGCTGTTCGATCACTGTCGTCGCGCGGTCTCCCGCGGTCTGACTGCCGGGCCCCATGGGCTGCCCTTGATCGGTTCAGGGGACTGGAACGATGGTTTGAACCACGTCGGGGTTGGAGGCAAAGGGGAGAGCGTGTGGCTGGGCTGGTTTCTCGTGCACGTGCTTCAAGGCATGATCGAGCTTTCCGATGTGCAGGGCCGCCCGGAGCTGAGCCGAACCTACGAGCAGGAAAGGAAGGCACTGGTACAGCGCATGGAGGCGGCGGCATGGGACGGGGAATGGTATCTCCGCGCGTACTTTGACGATGGAACGCCCCTCGGTTCCTCCTCGAGCTCGGAAATGAAGATTGATTCGCTGCCCCAGTCCTGGGCTTTCTTGAGCGGCGCGGCTGACCCGGATCGCGCGGGCAGGGGCCTGGAGGCGGCCTGGCAGCACCTCGTCAGGGAAGATGAGGGACTGGTACTGCTGTTCGACCCGCCCCTTGAGAGGATGGAGCCATGGCCGGGATACATCCAGGGATACCCTCCGGGTGTACGGGAGAACGGAGGCCAGTACACCCACGCGGCCCTGTGGTTCGCAATGGCCCTCGCGCGTCGCGGGGATGGTGAGCGCGCGGCGAAAATGCTCCGCCTGCTCAATCCGATCGAGCATACGGGCAACCCTGAAACGGCCTGGCGTTACGGGGTGGAGCCGTACGTGATCGCGGCTGACGTGTACCGATTGACAGGCCGGATCGGCCAGGGCGGATGGTCGTGGTATACGGGCTCGGCGGCGTGGATGTACAGGGCGTGGGTGGAAGAGGTCCTGGGAATGAAGTTGCGCGGCAGCCAGATGCGCATGGAGCCGGTCATACCCGGATGGTGGCAAGGCTTCAATCTGCGCTATCGCCACGGTGAGGCAATCTACGAGATACAGGTGGAAAACCCGGAAGGCCGCCAGTGCGGCGTATCGTGGGTCGAGATGGATGGCCGGCGCCTGCCGGACAAGGTGATCCCCCTGGAGCGGGCCCTTGTCAAACACCGGATTCTCGTGCATATGGGGGGAATATGACGAAACAACCGGCCTGGAAAAAGCTCGAAGCCCACTCCTCGAAGGCGCGGAAGTTTTCCCTCCGTTCGCTCTTTGCGGATGACCCCGAGCGCGGGCAACGGATGACAACAGAGGCCGTCGGCATTTACTTCGACTACTCGAAGAACCTGATCACCACTGAGACTCTCTCACTCCTCCTGAAGCTGGCGGAGGAATCCGGCCTGCGGGCCCGCATCGATGCCATGTTCCGGGGAGAAAAGATCAACACCACGGAGAAGCGGTCCGTCCTGCACGTGGCCCTGCGCGCCCCCAAAGGTCAATCCATCGTCGTTGACGGCAAGGACGTCGTGGCCGAGGTCCACGCCGTGCTGGACAAGATGGCCGATTTTTCCACCCGTGTGCGCAACGGGGAGTGGAAGGGCCATTCAGGAAAACGGATCCGCAACGTCATCAACATCGGAATCGGCGGGTCCGACCTGGGGCCGGTCATGGCCTACGAGGCTTTGCGCCACTACAGCCAGCGCGATCTGACCTTCCGCTTCGTCTCGAACGTCGACGGCACCGACTTCTTCGAGGCGACTCGTGATCTCGATGCCGAGGAGACCCTCTTCATTGTCTCTTCGAAAACCTTTACGACGCTGGAGACCATGACCAATGCGCACACGGCCCGCGACTGGACGCTGGCGGCATTGAAAGATCCCGCCGCTGTTGCGAAGCATTTCGTCGCCGTGTCGACCAATGCCGGGGAAGTGGCCCGGTTCGGCATCGACACCGCGAACATGTTCGAGTTCTGGGATTGGGTCGGCGGCCGCTACTCCATGGACTCGGCAATCGGCCTGTCCACGATGATCGCCATCGGTCCGGGGCATTTCCGCGCAATGCTCGACGGTCTTCACCAGATGGACGAACACTTTCGCGCCGCCCCTTTTGATCGCAACGTGCCGGTGCTCATGGGGCTCCTGGGCCTCTGGTACAACAATTTCTTTCATGCGGAAACCGTCGCGGTCCTCCCGTACGAACAGTACCTGAAGCGGTTTCCCGCGTATCTTCAGCAGCTGACAATGGAAAGCAATGGCAAGCACGTCACCCTCGAAGGGAAAAAGGTTTCCTGCCAGACAGGGCCCGTGTACTGGGGGGAGCCGGGAACCAATGGTCAGCACTCATTCTACCAGTTGATCCACCAGGGAACAAAGCTCATCCCGTGCGACTTCATCGCGTTTACCCGGCCGATTCACCCTCTCGGGCGTCATCACGAATTGCTCCTGGCGAACGTATTTGCCCAGGCGGAGGCGCTTGCCTTTGGCAAGACATCGCGGGAGGTTCAAGCCGAGAACACCCCGTCATGGCTTGTGCCGCACCGGACCTTCGAGGGCAACCGTCCATCAAACATCATCCTCATGGAGCAGCTTACCCCGGAGGCGCTGGGAAAGCTCGTCGCCCTCTATGAACACATTGTCTTCACGCAGGGCGCCGTCTGGCAGATCGACTCATTCGACCAGTGGGGCGTTGAGCTTGGCAAGGTGCTTGCGGGCCGCATCATCCCCGAGCTGGAGGAGCACGCTGAGCCTCCGCTTTCGCACGACAGCTCAACCAACGCCCTGATCCGGCGCTGTCGGAAATCCGGCAGACCCTAGTCGCGTCCTCAGGACAACGCTTAAAAGCGACATCCGAGCAGGAGGTTGAGGTCGACGGTGAAGACGCCCCGGCCCAGGGAGATGGACCCCGTCGGGTGGATCGATGACAGCGTCGGGGCGCCCCCGAGGTTGAACGGCATGAAGCCGACAAGGAGAATCGGGCGCAGGAAGAAATTCCCGAAGTATACGTCAACACCCACCCCGCCCTTCACCCACAGCTCGTCCAGGGCGGACCGCGAGCCGCCGAGGCCCGACTTCAGATCGTCGTCCTTGTCATCGGTGTACGTGAGGTTCAGCTTGTACTCGGCGCCGATGAGCGGGAAGACGTCGACGGGCCCGATGACAAAAGGGTACTTGACCGCAACTCCAAACGAGAGGCCGGTGAGCAGCGCGGCGAACCCGGTCGTCGTGGAAGTGGCGGCCGGTTCCGTGCTGCCCCGGTTCAGCGTGTATCCGATGTGCAGCAGGACGTACTTCGCATCGAAGAACTGCATGGCGGTGAGAGACACGAAGCTGGTGACCCGTGACTCCGTCCCCGCGTAAGTACCGTCGAACGTCACGGGTGAGAAATCGAGCGAGGTTCCACCCCCGTACGAGAAGCCAAGGCCGAAGACTCCGGCCGCGGTTCCGAGCATCCAGAGAATGAGGGGCAGCTTCTTCATGGTTTACGGGAACACCTTGAGCAGGGCGAATACCGGGAAGTGGTCGCTCACCGTCAGGCGGGTTCCCGAGTAGTCGGTAGTCCAGTAGTCCACGTCGGCTGATTCCACCCGGGACAGGAGACCCGGGGGGATGAAGATGTGGTCATAGTCGTGGTCCGGGCCGCGCTTCCCGAGGGTGGTCCCTTTCCCCGGGAGGACATCACGGTCACCGAACGCCCCGAGCGATGAGAAATCGGCGCTCCGCTCATCGTTGAAATCTCCGGCAATCACCGTGGTGCCCCCGCGGCCGGTCTGCTCCTCGAACCAGCGGTAGACATCGCCGAGGTGCGAAATCTCCGCGGCGCGCGCCTTCTCACTCTTTCCATAGACGATGTGGCACGCCACGAGGTTGAACGAGAAACCGGTGGCCTTGACGCGGAACCGGACCCCGAACGGCGGGCGNNCGCCCCGGGTATTCACCGAGGACCGAGACGACCTCCACGGAACCGTCGAAGAAGTAGCCGAAGTGTTCCCGGTAGCTCCTCGAACCCTCGCCCTCGGCGCTCATGTAGTCCGACCATCCGGTGCCGAGCTTTTCCAGCAGGCGCGCCATGCCGTCGGCGTTCATGACCTCCTCGGCGGCGATCAGGTCATACCGGGAGACCACGCGCGCAAGGGCGGCGTAATCCTTCCTGTTCTGTCCGAGACGCTCCATGTTGTAGCTGGCAATCCTCAACTCCTGCGCATGCAGGGTGAGGCATGAGAGAAGCAGAACAACGACCGGGAGCCATGTCCGAGGCGGCATGGGCGGCCGTCGACTCAACCGTCTACCTGCTCGAGGACACCGGCGGCGATCCCCTTTTCCACCAGGGCGGCCCACGTGATGCGAACGGGACCACCTCGTGTCCCCGCCCTTGCCCGCACGTCCAGGATGCCGGCCTTGTGAACGGTCTCCGTGATCTGCACTGCCGCGTCATCGGGATAGTCGTCCGGCACGGCGAGCACCTCGACAATGGCGTGCTCCATCGAGGTGGCGAGCGTCAGGACGCCAGAGGGGTCCGCGGTGAAGTAGAGGGAGCGAGTCACCTTCGAATACTGCCTTTCATCCGGGATCGACGGGAGAGCCGCTACGAGGGGCGGGACGCGGCAAAGCCCTCCACCGCCGCCTTGGAGGCGAAACCGAGCGCGACGGCAATGTCACCGAACGTCCTCGAGTCTCCCGCCTTCTGCGCGGCGATGACGGCCTCAACCTGCGGCTGCCGCATCGCGCCTGTTCTCACCAGGAAATCGCCTATTCGTTCCGCCATTCCGTGGTCCTGATGGCATTATAGACGTGTCCGCGAAGAGAGGCAAGAGTCGTAACCTTCGGCACGGTCCGTTGTTTTCCCTGTGTATCTTCATGGAACCTCCTTCTGCAAGGGCCATCCACGTGCGGGGCACGTGGATGGCCCGTTTTCTTGTTTTCCTGTATACTGGGGCGTTCCCCTTCTTCAACCCTGGAGGTTTTTCATGAACGAGCAGATCAGGCAGATCGCGGATCGGATCCGCGGCCTGCGGGATATCGCCCAGCTGTCCGCGGAAACCTGCGCGCAGGATCTGGGCATTCCGGCAAAGACCTACGCGAGCTACGAGAGCGGCGAAGCGGACATCCCGGCGAGCTTCCTCTACCAGGTGGCGGGCAAGTTCCACGTCGAGCTTTCCGCCCTGCTCACCGGGGAGGAGCCCCGACTCCGAATGTACTCCGTCACCCGGGCGGGACGGGGGGTGAAGGTAGCCCGGCGCAAGGACTACGGGTACCAGAGCCTGGCCTTCAACTTCGTCGACAAGGGCATGGAGCCCTTCCTGATCACGGTGGAGGCCCGGCCCGAGTCCGAGCCCGTCCCGCTGAACGCCCACCCCGGACAGGAGTTCAATTACGTCCTGGAGGGGACGGTCATGGTCGTGGTAGAGGGCCACGAGACCGTCCTCTCACCGGGTGATTCGATCTATTTCGATGCGCGGCATGGCCACGGGATGAAGTCCATCGGCGGCGCGCCGGCCCGGTTTCTGGCCGTCATCCTGTAGAAAGCGAGGCACAATCATGCTCGAACGATTCATCCCGAAAACGAGCTTCTCCTCGTACGAGGACTTCTCCCGCAACTACCGGGTCGACGTTCCCGCCCGGTTCAACTTCGCGTGGGACGTTGTGGATATCATTGCAGCGGAGGATCCGTCGCGCATCGCGCTGGTCTGGTGCGACGAAAAGGGTGAAGAAGCAACGTTCACCTTCGGGCAGATGCGGGAGCTTTCCATGAAGGCTGCCGCCTTCTTCCTTTCCCTTGGAATCGGCAAAGGCGACCCGGTCATGCTGATCCTGAAGCGGCGCTACGAGTACTGGTTCTGCCTCCTGGGGCTGCACCGGATAGGGGCCGTCGCCATCCCCGCGACCCACCTGCTCACGAAGAAGGACATTGTGTACCGCAATCGCGCGGCTGACGTGAAAGCGATCGTCTGCGTGGGCGATGAGAAGGTGCTGGACAACGTGGACGCCGCGATGCCGGAATCCCCCACGCTCCGTCACCGGATTGCCCTCAATGTGAAGAGGAAGGGGTGGCTCGACTTGCAGTCCGAGATGGCCCGGGCGCAGGCCAGCCTGTCGCGGATCCAGACGGAGAGCTCCGACCCCAGCCTCCTGTATTTCACCTCCGGCACCACCGGCATGCCAAAGATGGTGCAGCACGATTTCGCCTATCCCCTCGGTCACATCGTCACCGCGAAGTACTGGCAGAATGTCCAGGAGAGGGGCCTGCACCTCACGGTGGCGGATACCGGCTGGGCCAAGGCGGCCTGGGGGAAAATCTACGGCCAGTGGCTGTGCGGCTCCGGCGTGTTTGTCTATGACTACGACCGTTTCGTCCCCAGCGCCCTGCTGGGCGTGATTTCGAGACACAAGGTCACGACCTTCTGCGCACCACCCACCATGTACCGCTTCTTCATCAAGGAGAACCTCCGGGAATACGACTTCGCCGCCCTGAAGTACTGCACCGTAGCAGGTGAGCCCCTGAACCCCGAGGTGTACGCGCAGTTCCTCGACCTGACCGGGCTGGAGCTCCGCGAGGGGTACGGCCAGACCGAGATGACGGTCGCCGTCGCCGTTTTCCCCTGGCTGGAGCCGAAGCCCGGGTCCATGGGCCTTCCCTCCCCCGGCTACGACATCGACCTGGTGGACGACGAGGGCAGGTCCTGCGACACCGGGGAAAAGGGCCAGGTCGTCGTGCGCACGGACGGCCGAATGCCCGTCGGTATGTTCAAGGGCTACTACAGGGATCCAGAGCTCACGGCACGGTCCTGGCACGACGGCATGTACCGCACCGGTGACGTCGCGTGGAAGGACGAGGACGGGTACCTCTGGTTCGTCGGCCGCACCGACGACGTGATCAAGAGCTCGGGGTACCGCATCGGGCCCTTCGAAGTGGAGAGCGCGCTGATCGAGCACCCCGCGGTGCTGGAATGCGCCGTGACCGGCGTTCCGGACGCGGACCGGGGCGCGGTGGTCAAGGCGACCGTCGTGCTGGCGAAGGGTTACACGGCGAGCCACGAGCTGGCAACGGAGCTGCAGGAGCACGTGAAAAAGACTACTGCTCCCTACAAGTACCCGCGCATCGTGGAGTTCGCCGCGGAGCTTCCCAAGACGATCAGCGGCAAGATCCGAAGAATCGAGATCAGGGCGAAGGACGGAGAAGAACCGAGCTCGAACGAGTGAGCACGGCCTTCGGCCGTGCCTTGGCGCGGCGCCCTGGCCGTGCTCTACCTGAACGCGCGCGCGGCGTTGGCGATGGCGAGCAGCGCCACGCCCATGTCCGCGATCACCGCCTCCCACATGGTGGCGATTCCAATGGCACCCAGCCCGAGAAACAGGCCCTTGACGCCGAGTGCGAAGACGATGTTCTGCATCACGATCGCCCGTGTGCGCCGGCCGCGGGAGATCGCCTCGGGCACCTTCAGAAGGCTGTCCGACATGAGAACGACGTCCGCCGTCTCAACCGCCGCGTCCGCGCCCGAGGCGCCCATGGCTATGCCGACGTCCGCGCGGGCAAGCACGGGCGCGTCGTTGATGCCGTCTCCGACAAAAGCAGTGCTCCCAAGGTGTTCGCGCTCCTTCATGATGCCCTGGAGACGCGTCAATTTCTGCGAAGGCGTCAAGTCCCCATGGTACTCGTCAATGCCAAGCTGGGCGGCCGTGCGCCGCGCCACCGTCGTGTCGTCGCCCGTGAGGAGCACCGTGCGGGTCACACCGAGCCCGTGCAGCGCGCTCACCGCTTCCGCGGCGCCGGCACGCGCCTCGTCGCCGATCTCCAGATATCCCGCATAGGTGCCGTCCACGACCAGGTGGACCGCGGTGCCGTCGATCGAACAGGTATCGTGCGCGATGCCATTCTCGTGCAGCAGCCGGTCATTGCCCGCCATCACGGAGCGGTCTTCCACCCGGGCCACCACGCCCTGTCCGGCGATTTCCCGGTAATCGTTGGAGCTTGTCCCGTCGGGGGATCCCGCGAAGGCCGCGCGAATCGAGGCGGCGATCGGATGATTCGAGTGCGCCTCGGCGAGCGCGGCGTATCTCAAAAGGTCCCCGGCTGTCATGCCATTGCGGGGCTGCACGGAAGTGACGCGAAAGGTTCCCCGCGTGAGCGTGCCGGTCTTGTCAAAGACCACCGTCTTCACCCGTGCCAGAACGTCCAGGTACGTGGCTCCCTTGACGAGGATCCCGCGGCGCGATGCGCCGCCCACGCCCCCGAAGTACCCCAGGGGAATGCTCACCACGAGCGCACAGGGGCAGGAGATGACGAGCATGGTGAGGGCGCGATACGCCCACGTGCCCAGTAATGCGCCGGGGATCGCGAGGGGCGGCAGGAAGGCGATCACGGCTGCCGCCGCGACCACCACGGGCGTGTAGATCCGTGCGAAGCGCGTGATGAACCGGGCCGTGCGGGACTTCGCGTGCGACGCCTCTTCCACGAGCCGCGCGATCTGCGCCGCGCTGGATTCGCCGGCCACCCTGCTCACGCGGATCTCGATCGAACCGTCGGTGCTGATGAATCCGGCAAGCACCTCCTGCCCGGGCCGGACCCGCCTCGGCACCGGCTCACCGGTGAGCGCGGAGGTATCCACGAAGCCGCTGCCGTTCAGAACGATCCCGTCCAGAGGCACCCGCTCTCCGGGACGCACCAGGATCTCGGCGCCGATTGCCACCTCCTCTGGACGCACCTCCCGCAGCTTCCCGTCCCTCCTTATCCGGGCGGTGTCGGGCCGCAGCTCGAGAAGCGCCCTGATGGAGCGCCTGCTGCGCGCAACCGTCAACCCCTGCATGATCTCACCGATCTTGAAGAAGAGCATCACGCCCACCGCCTCGGCGGGCTGACCGATTGCGAACGCCCCACAGGTGGCGACGGTCATCAGAAAGTTTTCATCAAAGACGCGGCCGTGCACCACGCCGCGGAACGCGGCGGCCAGGACATTCCATCCGACGGCCAGGTACGCCGCGCCAAAGACGACGGAGCGCAGCCAGGGCAAAGGAGATTCCGCGATTTGGGACTGGAACGCCATTCCCACGGCCAGCAGGGCGAGGCCTGCCGCGAACGCCGCCGCTTCCCGTCTGAGGGCGAATGAGGAGTTGACCGCCGTTTTCACTCCTGAACCGTGCCTTCGGAGGCGGCATCGTGCACGTTGCCGCGAGCAAGAGACGCGAGAATTCCCGCGCAGCACAAACCGGCGAACAGGAAGAATCCCGCACGGAAGGCAAGGAGGAACGCGGGATGCTGCAGGGGGGTGATCTCCACTTCCCCCACGTACAGGGCGATGATCAGGGCGGCAATCCCCATGCTCAGCATCTGCCCGATCAAACGCATGATCCCGGTGGTGGCCGAGGCGACGCCGTACTGCCGCCGCGGGACTGAACCCATGATCGCGCTGGTGTTCGGGGAAGAGAACAGGGCGAACCCCAGCCCGCAGAGCACGAGGATGGCCACGATTGTGGCCACGGGCGACTGGTCGTTCAGGAACGCCGTCAGGAACAGCCCCGCGGCGCTCATCGCCATGCCGGCAGAGGCGACGATCCTCGGCTCGACCCTGTCGGAAAGGCGCCCGGCGAGCGGAGAAAAAACGGCCATCATGACGGGCTGCGCAAGCATGATGAGTCCCGCGGTCCTCGGGCTGAGGCCCTTGATGTACTGTAGATAGAGGCTCAGGAGGAAGGAAAGCGCGTAGGTGGCGGCGTAGTTGATCAGGGCGGAGAGGTTCGAAAGTGCAAAGACCATGTTGCGCCGGAAGAGCGTCATGTCAAGGACGGGGAAGGCGGCTCGATTCTCACGGAGCACGAACAGCGCCAGGACGGCGGCGCCGCCAATGATGAACCATGCGCCGTTCAGGGACGGAAGCATGCGGAACCCGTACATGACTCCCAGCAGCCCCAACCCGTAGAGCACGGACCCGATCACATCCATCTTCTGTCCGCGCGACTCGGCCCACTCTCCCTGCATTTTCCAGAGGGTGAGCGCGACCGCGAGCATCCCCAGCAGGGTCGTGAACCAGAAGATGCTGCGCCAGCCCAATGCCTGCGTGAGGAAGCCGCCGACAAAGGGTCCGAGGGCGCTGCCGGAGTACACGGAGGCCACGACCACCCCCAGTGCCCGGCCCCTCTGCTCGGCCGGGTAGACCGAAGTCACGATCGCGGTGGCGGTTCCGAAAATCATCGCATCGGTGGCCCCCTGCAGGGCGCGCAGCGCGATGAGCATGGTCTCCGATGAGGAAAGGGTGCAGAGGAAAGACACGGCGGTGTATCCCACCATGCCCGTGAGGAACACCTTCCGCCGGCCCCGAATGTCGGCCACTCTTCCGAAAGGAACGAGGAGCATCGCCGCGGCGAGGAGATAGGCGGTCGTGATCCAGCTCAGCGTGACCGCATCGATGTGGAATTCCCTCCCGATGGACGGAAGAGCGATGTTGATGGACGTCGCCATGAACGGCGTGAGGAAGGACGCCGTGGCGGCGACAAACAGCACGACCCTTCGGTCGACACCGATCCCGGCTGGCTGATCTGTCACTGCCGCTTATCGCTTATTTCCGGGCGCATCCCCCTGTCGCTGCCCGGGGGGATTCCCCTGGCCCTGGTCACCGGAGTCTCCCCCGCTGGAAGGCTTCATCGCCTCCGAGATCTGGCTGTCCAGATCGGCGAGCTGCCTCTGAGCAGCCTGGGCCTGTTGGAGCGCGGCATCCGACTTGCCGGAGGAAAGTGCCCTCTCGGCAGCGGCGATCGCCGAGCGCGATGCATCGAGCCGGCGTGAGAAGGCGGCGTAGTCCAGCTTGACACCGGGCATCTTCCGCGCCGACTCCAGGCGCTTCTGTACGTCGGGAAGCGTCTTGAGCTTCAGCGCGTTCAGAAGGCTCTGCGCCTCTCCCCTGCCCTGATCCTGGCGAACGGCCTGGGGTTGCTGGGGATGCTGCACGATCGGCGCCGGCTGTCGCTGCGGCTGCTGGGGCGGCCGCTGGTACACGGTCGCGGGCGGCAACGGGTCGGACCTGAACATGAACGGCGCCGGGGCCGGGGCGGGAACAATACGGCCGAACACGCTGCGGCCGGCCACCTGCGGCGGCAGCTGACGGGCAGGATTGCGCGCCCCGGAGGGCTGGCCGATTATGCTTTCCCTCTGGGGAGGAATCGTCGCACCCATGCCCATGATCGGCGCGCGCCGGACCTGGTCCGGAGTGAAGGAGAATCCTCCCCCGCCGGCCGGTCGCCCCTGCGCGAAGGACTGCCGCGGCACGACGGTCACCGCCGAGGGTACTCCCCTGTTCACGTACGTGCCGTGCCGGGCGTCCATGCTCTCGACGTTCTGGACGCTGATGTTGACCGTCGTGACGTTGATCCTCTGGACATATGTCGTGCTCGCCCCGTACGGCGGCATGTAGACCTCACGCGGGCCGAGCGGGAACCAGCCTATTCCTTCCGCTGAAGAATCTCCCGGCTCCCCCCCGATGAACACGACGAGAGCGGGGGCGTATACGGGGCGCTCGACGAGATCACCGGGTATCCACACCCAGCGCGCATTCACGAACGCCCACCGCCCGTAGTGAAACGGAGCGAAACCCCAGGGCGCGTCGTCGATCCAGGTCCATCCCCACGGCGCAACCCAGGCCCAGCGGCCGAACCTGTAAGGCGCCCATCCCGGCGCGACGCGCGCCGGCGACCACACGGGGCCGTAGCCGGCCATGACGCTCCAGGAGCCGTTGGCGTCCAGGTCTTCCATGCCGATCATCTCCCTGGGCACGTAGCGCACGGAGGCAAGCTGCTCCTCGCGGGCATCGCGGGAGGAGCACCATGCGTCCCAGGCGTCGGGTCCGGAGGCGGGCTGGAGATACCATGCAACCGAACCGCTTCCAGAGACGGTTGCCACCTGCCCCGCCGGCACCGTGAAGTCATTCCCCGCGGCCGTCACCTGCGCCTGCCCGCTCCAGACGGTGAGGCTCGAGCTATCCTCGCCCTGGATGGAGAGGCTGTAGCTGCCCGGTTCCAGCAGCGTGATGACGGAGTTCGGCGTGTCGATCTCGAACGCATCTCCCGGGTCCAGCCGCCTCAGCCGGACGTTCAGCTGCCCTTGCGAAACCCCCACCTGCACGGTCTGATCATCCAGGTTCAGGAAGGAGATTTCAGTCCCGGCATCCAGCCGCACGGCGGTTGAGCCCACGTGGAGCTCCGCCCTGCCGGACTCGTCAGCCCAGAGATGGTCGCCTGCCGTGAGGGGATAGTTGAGCGCCGCGGGCGCCCACTCATCCAGGCTGCCGGGTCGGATCGATACCACGCCTTCGGCAAGGTTCAGGCGGCCGACGAGTGACGGCGGATCCGCCATGGCGAGCGCGGGAAAAGACAGGACGAATATCATCAACACGAGGAAAAAACGCCTTTGCAAAATGTGCATGGTACCAATGTAACACAGATTTCGGGCGCGAACGATACGCCAGCCGGATCGTCCCCCGTGACGCGTCAGTGTATACTGCGTCTCTATGAAGTGTGTAATCGACACGGCGGGCGCGGTGACGCCCTTCGCCCATTTCTGGGAGGAATGTGTCGGAAGCTGCCATGCGGCCCTGGGCAATCGCGAAGACTGGAGGCGGCAGCTGCGGCAATGCCGCGAAGAGCTTGGTTTTCGCAGGGTGAGATTCCACGGAATCCTCGACGATGACATGAGCGTTTTCGGCAGGCGCGCGGGCCACGGGCATTACTCTTTCCATAACATCGATCTGATCTTCGACTACCTCCTCCACATCGGCATGAAGCCGTTTGTCGAGCTTGGCTTCATGCCCGAGGGCATGGCCTCGGGAACGAACACCGTCTTCCACTACAAGGGCAATGTGACGCCTCCCGCGGACTGGCGGGAATGGGAGGCGCTTGTCGAAACGCTCGCGCGGCATCTCGTCGGACGCTATGGAGCACCGGAGGTGAGCGCCTGGCCTTTCGAGATATGGAATGAGCCGAATCTGCCGGTTTTCTGGACGGGGAGCCGGGAGGACTACTTCAAGTTGTACCGGCACGCCGCCCGTGCGTTGAAAAGGGTCGATCATCGAATCCCGGTTGGCGGACCTGCCACGGCCCGGAATGAATGGATCCCTGAAATCAGGAGCTTCTGCGAGTCGACTGGAACGCCCTTGGATTTCATCTCCACGCACCATTACCCGACTGATGATGCGGTGGATCACGGCGCGGACATGGAGTCGCAGATGGCCGCCGCGGGACGCGCTGTCCTTCGCGGGATGGCGGAAAAAGCGAGAGTCGAGGCCGGACGCCTTCCCCTGTACTACACCGAGTGGAGCAACTCTCCCAGCTCCCGGGACCCCTTCCACGATCGGCCATACGCCGCCGCCTTTATCGTGAAGTCCGTCCTCGATGTCGCGGGGCTCGTTGACATGTATTCATTCTGGGCGTTCTCCGACATCTTCGAAGAGGAATGGTTTCCCTCCGAGCCTTTCCATGGCGGATTCGGGCTCCTGAGCATCCACGGAGTCCCCAAACCCTCGTACCGGGCATTCCAGATTCTGCACGGTCTCGGGACCGAAAGGCTCGGACTCACCTGTGATGCATCCACCGCCTCCACCCTCGATGCGGTGGCAACCCGGTCGGGGTCACGGATCATCGTCCTTGCATGCAACCACAACGTGCCAAAGGCCCCCATAAGTGCGGAGACACTCGAGGTCTGGCTCCCGGAGAGCCCCGTATCCTCGAGAGCGTGGGTGGAAAGAATCGATGAGGAACACGCAAATCCATGCAGAATGTGGGATGACAGGGGGAGTCCGCAGTATCCTGATGCTCACCTGATAGACGACCTGGTCGCAGGTTCAGCCCTGAGGAAAGAACGGGTTGCCGTGGAAAGAGGGGGAGGGCGTCAGAAGGTCACGCTGGTCGTCCCTCCCCACGGCGTTGCGGCGATCACATTCGAAAGTGATTGAGCCCCTTCTCAGGCGTCGATTTCCACGTACGACAGGAAATCGAAATCCGCGTGCAGGCCGCGGCCGCTGAGATCCTGGCAGCAGAGGGCGACGAATGCCCCCGTGAAGCCGCAGGGTATCGCGTGCTCGTCCGAGAGAATCGATGAATCCATCTCCCAGCCGATCGGGTTCCACGTCTTCCCGTCCTGTGAATAGCGGAAACTCAGCCTCTCCCGGTCGAGATCAAATCCCAGGAAGACCCGGTTCCAGCCCTCCACGGGATACTCCTTCTCCACGGGGAACGAGAGACCGCCGCGTTCGCAGCGCATGATCCCGAGGCACTTGGACGCATGGGCCGCGCGGCTGATGTAGAGGTAATAGAAGCTCTCGGTGCTGTAGAACGCGGCGAGCCCGGCGAGCTGTTGGAAAGACGAAGGCTCGAACTCGACGCACGTGGCCGCGGCAACCTTGAACGCGGCGATGCGGCGCGCGACCAGCGCCTGGCGGAAGTTCGAGAGAATGCTCTCGCGCCCCTTCAGCCGCAGGAAACCGGGCCTTTCGGTCAGGCTCATCAGGGAGTCGTCCAGGGGAACGCGGAGGGAATGGTAGCAGGCCCGAAGGACCGGCCCCTGAAAGTCATCGAGCGGCGGATCCTGTTCCCATTCTCGGCCGGGGAGATCGGGCACGTCACATGTCAGCACGGGGGAGCGTCCGCCGTGTTTCAGCCTCGGCCAGCCGTCCTGGTCCCATTCCACGGATTGGAGGCAGGTCTCCCTGCCCAGGACGGATCGTCCTTTCACCCGCGGTCGGCGGCAGAGATAGGCCATCACCCATTCTCCGCTCTGGGTTTCCACCAGGCTCCCATGCCCGGCACTCTGGAGGGCAAGGTCGGGGTCATGCGCCGAGGTGAGAAGCGGATTGCCCGGCATGACCTCGTACGGGCCCGCAAGCGCGGTCGAGCGCGCGACGCTGACGGCGTGCGTGGCAAAAGTTCCCCCCTCCGCTGTCACCAGGTAATAAAAGCCTTCCCGCGTGTACAGGTGAGGGCCTTCGACCAGGCCCAGCTCAGTCCCCCGGAAAATCATCGACGGCTCGCCGAGGAGACGCCGTTTCTCGGGACAGTACTCTTGTAGAAGGATCCCCCCGAAACCGCTTTGAGAGGATCGGAAATCCCAGAGCATATTGAGCAGCCACTTCCGGCCGCCAGGGTCGTGGAAGAGCGACGCATCGAAACCGGAGCTGTTCAAGTGGACCGGATCGGACCACGGGCCTTCGACGGAGGGCGCCGTGGTGAGGTAGTTGTGACAATCCTTGACCTGCCCCGCCCACCGCTTCATGTCGGTGTAGACGAGGTGGAAGAGGCCTTCGCTCCAACTGAGGCAGGGCGCCCACACGCCGCCCGAATTGGGGTTGCCGCGCATGTCCAGCAGCCCGGGGCGATCCAGGGGACGGGAGGCAAGGCGCCAGTGCCGCAGATCGCGGGAGTGATGGATGCAGACGCCCGGAAACCATTCGAAGGTGGAAGTCGCGATGTAGTAGTCGTCCCCCACCCTCATGATGGAAGGGTCCGGATTGAACCCGCGCAGGACCGGATTCTGGATCACGCCCATTTCAAATCCCCCGGTGTCCGCTCCACGGTCATCCCTTCAAGGCCCCCGCGAGAGTCCCACGGAGGATCCATCGATGGCCGAGGATGTACAGGATGAGGGTCGGCGCCGCGGATATGATCGCTGCCGCGGAATAGCGCGGCATGTGGTCCACTCCGTAGGCGTTGAGGAACTGGGCCACACGAAGCTGCATGGTGAACAGGGCCTGACTGCTGATCATGATGAGACTGAGGAGGTAGTCGCTCCAGGCGCTCATGAAGACCAGGAGCACGGCAAGCACCGTGGCCGGTCCGGCGAGGGGGAGCATGATGAGAAAAAAAGTCCCCCAATGGCCGGCGCCGTCGATGCGCGCGGCCTCCGCAAGCTCGCAGGGGAGACTTCGAAAGAACGAGCGGTAGATGAGGGTCCAGAATGATATGCCGAACGCCGCCATGGGAAGGAATACCCCGGGGAGCGTGTCGGCAAGATGCAGCCCGACGCTCATCCGGTAAAGGGGAAGCAGGACCATCTGCAGTGGGACGAAGTAACCGGCGAGGATGACGTAGAAAATCACTTCGGTCATCCTGCTGCGGTACCGCGCGAAGATGTATCCCGCGCACGCGGCCGGCGGCACGGTGCAGGCGATTGCTCCGAGGCACACGATCAATGTGTTGACCATGCCCTTCCCGAGCTGGATCACCTTCCACGCCTGGACGAAGTTGTCCCACCTGATCTGCCTGGGCAGGCTCCACGGATTGTAGGAATATTCCAGGCGGGTCTTGAAGACGAAAAGAAGAGGCAAAAACAGCGGAACGATGACCGCGAGGGCGAGCACGATCAGGATGATCGTGACGATTGCCGCGGGCACATTCACCCGGGAGCCACGCGGCTGGCGGCCGCCTCCGATGCCGGGGCTCAGCGTGCTCATTCCGCCTCCCCTCCCTTTCTCTGCCAGGAGAACTGCGCAATGGTGAACACGAGGGAGAGCAGGAAGATGACCACGCCCACCGCCGCCGCGCTCCCGTATTGCCAGTTCACGAATCCCTGGTTGTACAAGATGATTCCCAGCGTCTTCGTGGCGTCCCCGGGACCTCCCTTCGTCATCAGGTAGGGCAGGTCGAAGAGCTTCAGGCTTCCCACGATCATGAGGACCGCGAGGATTCGCAGCGGATAAGAGATCATCGGAAGCACTATCGCGCGGGCATAGCGCCACCCCCCCGCGCCGTCCAGCTCCGCGGCTTCCCGGATTTCCAAAGGGATCTGCTCCATGCGCGCCATGAGGTAAATGATGGGGAAGCCCGTGTACATCCATGTCGCCACGAAAAATACCGCCCAGAAGGCGAGAGTCGGATCCCCGATGAAATCGAGCTTCGCCAGCCAGGTCCAGCTGATCTTCCTTGCCAGGGCCGCGAGGACGCCGTTGGTGTTCGAGAAAACAAAAATGCCGAGCATGGCCGTGATGGTGGACGGCAGGATGTTTGCAAGGTAATACACCGCACGGAGCGACTTCGTGATCCTGTTCCTGTAGAGGATGAGTGAATAGGAGACAAAAAACGCGAGGGGGAGCT
The DNA here is from genome assembly GCA_003170115.1 of Spirochaetaceae bacterium. Classification (GTDB taxonomy): domain Bacteria; phylum Spirochaetota; class Spirochaetia; order SZUA-6; family Fen-1364; genus Fen-1364. The sequence continues at coordinate 9,870 of PMZS01000242.1, read as the reverse complement.
GGATCACGAGGCTCCAGAACGCCCAGAGAAACACGTGAGCAAGGCCAGCACGAAATTCGTCGTTGCCGAACAGGAACTGGTAATTTGCCAGGCCGTTGAAGGCGGCATCCCCGAGGCCCGAAGAGCGCATGAACGACAGCCGGAAGGTTTCCTCGATGGGGTAATACATGAACACCCCGAGGGCGGCCACAGCGGGCAGCAGCATGAGAGAAATGAATACCGCCCGGCCCCGAGCCGTCCGTGCAATCTCACTCATTGTCAGCGCACCTCCGCTCCGGAAAGGGGCGAAAACCGATGCCGGCCTTCGCCCCCGAGTGAACCATGTCGCCGGAAGAAGGTTACTTCACCGCGCCCATGTTCTGAGTCGCGAGATTCTCGAACTTTGTGAGCGACGCCTTCACGTCCGTGTCCGGAAGAAAGAATGTCTGGATCGTGTCATTCAGCGGAGTAGTGACCGCGGGCGGCAGGTTCTGGTCCCACCAGAACTGCACCAGTTTCGCGGTGCCGAACACGTTGGAGGCCATCGTCGTGAGGGCGGACGGCGCCTTCACGCCGGGAACCGAGCTCACGCGGCCCGGCTCAGCCGCGGCGGCGTCCCCGCTCATCGCGTATTTCATGAAGCGCACGACCGCGTCCTTCCTGCTTGCCGCCACTTTCGTGGCGGCAAACCCGATGTCGGTCATGCCCATGATGTCGGTGACGGGGCCCTTGCCGCCCTTCATCGCCGGGAACGCGTAGAATCCGATCTGCTGGTCCGTGAAGTCCTTGCTCGAGTACTGCGCGCACATCCACGAACCGGTGATGTGCATGGCGGCCTTGCCGGTGGCCATGAGCTGCTGGGCATCGCCGTACTTTTCGCCCAGGGGCTTGTCACCGAAATAGCCTTTTTTCACCCAGCGCTGGTACAGCTGGGCCGCCTTGACGAATGCGTCATTGTCGAACCGGGCCTTGCGCGCCGCGGCCTGGCTGAAAATGTCGCCGCCGAACCGGTCCGTCAAGTACATGTACAGGGCGAGGCCGGGCCACTTGTCGGCTTCGCCGCACGCGAAGGGCTGGATGTCCTTGGCCTTCAGCATATCGGCCACTCTCTCGAACTGGTCAACCGAAGAAGGAATGCCCAGCCCGTTGGCCTTGAAAATTCCTTCGTTCACGAACACGCCCGCAATGGCGAAGAACGGCGCCACGCCGTACAGCTTGCCCTTCCAGGTCATCGCGCCTCTCGCCGCGGCGCTCCCGGGAACGCTGCCCAGATCCGCGGTGAGATCCATGAGCCGGCCCGCGTCCGCGTAGCCCCCCATGGTCGAGCCGCCCCATGTCTGGAAAATGTCGGGGAGGCCGCTCCCCGCCGCCATCGTGATCTTCGTCTTGTCCGCCAGCCCGGGATCGCCGAGGGCGACGTAGTCGATGGTGATGTCAGGATTCTTCGCCTGGAAATCCTTGATCAGCGCAGTGACGTAGGCATGGTCGGGCTCCCCATCCGTGAGGTCCCGGCCCCAGACCGTCAGCTTCAGCTGCTGTGCCGTGAGAGGCATCACCACCACGAGACAGCAGATGACGACCATCAGAGCGATGAATGCTCGCTTCTTCATGCAAGTCCCTCCTCTTTGCGAATTGTGCCACCGGCAGGTCACGATTCGACGCCCGCCATGGTACTGAGAGTATCCCGATCCCACCTAGGGAGGAATCGGACAAAGGCCGAATTCGCGGATAGGTGGTATTACCTATCCCGGCTCTGTACCCACTTCACGGCAAAGCGCCGGAGATCCCCCGCGTGCGCGATATGCAGCTTCTCCTTGATGTGGTCGCGGTAGGCATTCACGGTTTTCACGGACAGGTTGAGCGTCCGGGCTATCTCCGCGGCACCGTAGCCCTGGCCGATTTTCTCCAGCACTTCCAGCTCACGGTCGCTGAGCCGCTCCACCGTCGGCGCGTCCGTTCTGGTCGCGTCGCTGTAGATTGTTTCCAGGAGCCTGTCGCGCATGGCGGTGGACACGTAGATCTTCCCCGAGAGCACCGTTGTGATCGCCTCCAGCATGACCGATGCGGCTTCCTGCTTCATCACGTATCCACGCGCGCCTGCCCGCAAAGCCCGGGCGGCGTACACCGCCTCGTCGTGCATCGAGATGATGAGGATGAGAATCCGGGGATGCGCGGCCTTGAGCGTCTTCACCAGATCGAGGCCGCTCTGCCCGGTCAGGGAGATGTCAACCAGGGCAATGTCGGGCACTGTCTCATCCAGCCGGGCCCGCGCTTCCTCCGCGGAGCCCGCCTCACCGCATACCTCGTAGCGCTCATCGCTCCTGATGAGGGCCACCAGTCCCTGCCGGAAAACGGGATGATCGTCGACGACGAGGAACGTCACGTGGGGGGTCATCACGGCCTCGACGCGCAGGGGATCCTGCAGCACACCCTGGTTCCCGGCTGCAGGTCTTCGATCATGAGCTGCGCACCGGCGCTCTCTGCCCGGTAGCGCATGATGCGCAGGCCCATCCCGGTGCCGTTCTTCCCGCGGGAGCTGGTTCGTCCTACTCCGTTGTCGATCACCTCCGCAAGGAGCGCACAATCGCCGTTGCCGCATTCCCGGGAGAGAACCACCTCCACACGCTCCGCGCGGGAGTGCTTCAAGGCGTTCGTGAGCGCCTCCTGCACGATGCGATAGACCTGCGCGGCTCGGTCGGTGTCCTCGAGTGAAAAATCGGGGGCTGAGCGGAACTCCACGAGCGCGTGAGAGCTCTGCCGTGCGGCGGACACGAGCTCCTCAACCGCCGCGGACAGCCCGTGCTCGGCAAGGCCTGCCGGGGAGAGGCCGCGGGCGATCTGCTTTGCCCGCGCAATCGAATCCGCGAGAAGTCCACCGATCTGGTCCAGGGACGCGGCGTCCGACGGATCCGCGGCGGCAATGCGGGGCCGAAGAACGGAGACCAGCATGGCGATGCCGGCGAGATGCTGGCTGAGATCGTCGTGCAGATCCTGCCCGATGCGCTGCATCGTGCGGTTGGAGACCTCGAGGACCTCGCGTTCGAGCATCTGCCGGCGTCCCACCTCGCGGGTCAGCTCCCTGTTCGTGCGCGTGAGCTCCGCGGTGCGCCGTGCCACTTCCGCCTCCAGCCGGTGCTCATGGGTGCGCACCTGTTCAAGCAGGAGCGCGCCCTTCAGGGCGCTGGAGAGCTGCTCGCGAAGCGTGTCGTAGACCGCGGGATCCCCGACACCCCCCGACAGGAGAAAATACCCCAGCGCCTCGTCCTGGTAGACCAGCGGCTCCAGGATCCAATGCCCGACGCGCCACTCTTCCCCTTCGCTCCGGGGAAGGAGACGCTCCGTGGGGAAGCGCCGGCCCTTCCGCGTGAGGCCCGAGCGACGTCCGGGACGGATGACGAGGATGAGTCGTGACCAGCGGGAAGCCGGACCTTCATCGTCGAACAGGGCCACGTACCCGCCGGCGATCCCGAGGCTCGCAAGCCCTTCCTGGAGCCTCTGCAGCATCAGGGGAAGGTCGAAGGCTCCGGCAAGGTACGCGCTTATCTCCCGGAGCGCCGCCATTCTCCGTTCGCCGTCCACCCGGCGGGCCGCCTGCATCCGGCTGCCGGTCTCTCCGATAAGGCCCGAGGCGAACTCGAACAGGGACGACAAGGCGGGGCTCGCGCGCTTTCCGGGGGGCAAGGCCTTGCGGCGGACGATTGCGAGGAAATCGTTCCACCTCGACAAATCGTCGTCGATCGACGAGGCCGCGAGAGCCGAATCCAGGCGGGTTACGAACCCATCCGTGTCGCCCCTGCGCGCAAGGGCGGCAAGCCGATCAATAGCGCGCCGCTCATCGGCGGTCGCACGTTTCCCTGCCGCGGCGAGATCCGCGCCGGGACCCATGCGGGGACCGCAGCCGCAGGACTGGCGGATCGCGGGCGTGCACGTGAGCACCTGCTCGGTCGGCCTCCCGCCGTCCATCCTTTCCACCAGAAGATCCACCGCCCGGCTTCCCAGCTCCCCGAGGGGCTGGATCACGGTGGTGAGGGGCGGAGTCAGGTACCGGCCTTCTTCGATGCCGTCGAATCCCGCGACCGCAACGTCCTGCGGCACGCGCTGACCATTCTCTCTGAGAACATCGATTGCCCCGAGGGCCATGAGATCGTTGGCGCAGAACAGGGCGTCGAAGGTGAGTCCGGTCTTCAGCAGAGCGCGGGTCGCCTCCGCGCCGGAATNNGTGGCGGATCACTTCCGCGACGCTCCCCGAGCCGTCAACGGTGATGCTGGAAATCCCACGGACGCGCAGACCCACGGACACCTGCGGGAGCTTCTCCCGGGAGGCGAACAGCTGCTCTATGCCGCGGGTCTCCAGGAAGGTGGCGATGGCCGAGGAGACGGTCACCAGGCCGTCTATCGCCCGCGGATTCGCCAGCCCATAGGCGATGTTGGCTTTCTTCTCCGAGCCGACCGGCGAATCGAGCCGGGATCCGATGAAACAGACCACGCCAAGCCCGTGTTCCCGGACACGTCGCTCCATGCCCTGCCATACGGCGCTCTGGTAGGCGTCCGCGAGCTGAGCCATGAACACACCGATCACCCTGCGCTTTCGGCTCATCTGACTCCGCCCATGCTACCACCTCGGAGGGCAATAGCAAACCCGTGAAATGGCGGGGCTTCCTTTCGGCCGGTATTTTCGACTCTCGATACACAATTATCTTGACTATTATCTGCATATATATTATTTATCATTTAATATTCGGTTTCGTATTATCTGGGGCCGCGAGACCAATGACGAGAGAGGCAATGAACGACACACCAAGCGGGTACGAGGATTTTTTCAGGGTCCAGAACGAGCTCCACGAGATTTTCACCCGCGCGCTCGAAGGGGCGTTCAGCGCGGAGAATATCACCGTCCCCCAGGCGTTCACGCTGAAGGCCCTCAAGGAGCAGGGTGAGACGTGCAGGATGTCCGACCTGGCCGCGATGAGATTCCATTCGCCGGCGGCCATGACGGGGATCGTCGACCGGCTGATCGATCTCAAGCTGGTCCAGCGCAGCTCAGACGCCAAGGATCGACGCGTCATCCTGATCGAGCTCACCGGGCACGGCGGAGCGGCCCTCGCGAATGTCGAGAAACGGATGCAGAGCATGATGAAGCGTTTCTTCGAGCGCATGCCGGAGAAAGACCGCGTGATGACCATGCGGATGTTTCAGAGGCTCAAGGACTTTTTGAAGGAAGAAATCGATGCCCAGCAAAAGACTTGACGTTCGATGGCTCCCGGCCGTCGCGATGCTCATTCTTGTTTCGGGAGTGCCGGTGACGGCGCAGGAGGCTCCCTCGCCCCTGTCCCTCGCCCAGTGCATCGACTCCGCGATGTCCCGGGGAACGGACAGCGTGATCCTCGAGCAGAACCTTGCGCTGAGCCGGGAGCAATACAGCCTCGCGGTCTCGCAGTCCTCCTACTCGCTGTCCGCCTCCCTGGGAGAAAGCGCAACCTATGGGTACGGTGACTCGACCCTCCTCATGCTCAACTCCCTGGCATCGGGATTCGGCCAGACGCCGCAGGCGGGGATCGCCTTCACGTCCCCGACGACGAGCCTCGGGTTCAACACGATTCCGTACATGGCGTCGAACCCGCTCGCCGCGGAGATCGGTGCGTTCACCGGTACCACGCCAGGTCCCTCGGGGAGTTTCGGGCTGAGCTTGAGCCAGGTCGTGTGGAACGGTTACCCGGGCGGGACCGCAAGAGCGGCGCTGGAAAAAAGCCTCCTTGCTCTGCGCGGACGCGAGCTCTCCGTGGTCACGGGAAGGCAGAACATCACCGCCGCGGTGACGCAGGCCTATTTCCTCGCGGTCGGGGCCCAGAGGAACCTTGCGGTCAGGCAGCAGGTCCTCGAGCAGCAGAACGCGCTGCTTGCGCAGATCCGCGCAGTACACTCCCTGCAGCAGGCGACCGATATCGACCTTCGCACCGCTGAGATCAACGCCCAGAGCGCGGATATAGAAATGCAGAATGCCCGCAGCGATCTGCGCATTGCCGGGATCAGGCTTGCCCAGCTCATCGGGTGGCCGCGGGAAAAGGAGATCACCGTGGCCGAGGCGGAAGATCCGCGGGTCCCCGCCGCAACCGTTGAAGACGCCATCGCGGAAGCGTTGAAGCGAAGAACCGACATCCAGCAGATCGAGCTCAACCGCCAGTCCGCCGCGATAGACCGGACGCTCATCAAGGGACAGACCACCCCGACCGTGAGCCTGACGGGTGGGGCGAACCTGATCGTCGACTGGAGCCTGCTGACACGCGCAGGACAGGGAACCCTGGGAGTGACGGTCGGTCTGCCAATCCTGGACGCGGGTGCCGCGGCTCACAAGCTCGAATCCAACCGCCTGCAGAACGAAGTCTTTGCCGCGCAGGAAAGCGAGCTGCAGGCCAGCATCGCGACCGACGTGGAAGAAGCCTTCAACCTGGTGCAGGTCCAGCTGAAAAGGCTCCAGATCGCCCGTCTCACCTCGGAGAAGCTCGATCTGCAGTTCACCTTGAAAAAGACCGAGGCGCAGTTCGGCACGGCCACCACGCAGGATGTTCTGGATGCCTCGGTCAACGCCGGAGACGCGAAGTCCGCGGTGGTGACGGCGCAGAAAAATGCCCAGCTTGCAATCCTGCAGCTGCGTACCGCGATGGGCTATTAGGAGATGACCCGCATGATACATCCGAAGAAATTGCTTCACGCCGGGCTGACGTGCGCGATCGTTCTCACGGTTCTGGGCTGCGCCGCGAAGCCGAAAGAGGCCGGGACCGCGCCGGGCTCGACGGGCGCGCAGGGGCCGGGCATTTCAGAGATTGCCGTTCAGGTCGTGGCAGTGTCGGTCAATTCGCTGGTTGTGCAGCACCAGGCGTCCGGCACCGTGAACCCCGCAATGGAAAGCCAGGTCGTGGCCCAGGTTGGCGGAGTCGTCGCACGGGTCGCGCGGAAGGCCGGTGATTGGGTCCGGGCCGGTGACACCGTCATCCAGCTCGACGACAGCCAGCTCCAGCTCTCCGTGAAGACCGCGCAGGCGGCGCTTGAAGCCGCACGGATCAACCTCGCGACGGGCCAGGATACGACGCATCAGGCCACCCCCATGCTCGGGCTGCAGGTCCAGTCCGCCGAGTCGGCTCTCTCCGTCGCGCAGCGAAACTTCGATTCCCGCAAGGCCCTCTTCGATCTGGGCGGCGCGACAGGCGCGGACATGGACAGGGCGAAGGGCGACCTGGAGACCGCCAAGGCGAATCTCGAGGCGGTACGGACAGCGCAGGACCAGAACAGCAAGGCCGACGTGCAGAACATCGCCCAGCTTAAGCTCTCCGTCCAGCAGGCGGACTTCGCCCTCCAGCAGGCCCAGCTCAACCTCCAGCACGCCTCCATCAGGGCTCCCTACGCCGGCCGGCTCGTCTCCGTGAAGATGATGCCGGGGGAGTTCGCCGGCCAGAACGTGCCGGCGTTCATCATCGGGAGCAGGGAACGCGAGATAGACTTCTCCGTTCCCCCCGCTGACGCAGCCACCCTGGCGCAGGGCGCCGCGGTCACTTTCGCCTTGAACGGAAAGAGCTACCAGTTGAAAGTGACGCAGTCCTCCGAGGTACCCCTGAACGGGGTCGTCCCGCTCGTGGCGGCTCTGCCGGAATCCCTGCCGCTCACTTTCGGTGCGGTCGGCACGGTGGGATATTCCGTCACTCTCGCGCGGGGAACGCTCGTGCAGACCGGAGCGCTCCAGACAAACGAGGACCAGAACTTTGTCTACGTGGTGGAAGGGGGGAAGGCGCTCGCGCGCCCGATCACGATCCTCGCGGAGAGCGGCAACTCGGCGGCCGTGACGGGGGTGAATGCCGGCAGCCTGGTCGTGGTAAACCCGCCGCCGGGGCTTCTGGACGGATCTCTGGTGAAGCCGCTCCCGCTCTCCACGGAAGGCAGCAGATGAAAACCACGCGCGACATCCAGGCGAAACTCTTCGACAGGATCAATCCCGCGGTGCGGTTCTCCGTGACCCGCTACGTCTTCGCAATCGGTGTCTTTCTCGCGATCTTCGCGTTCGGCCTGATCTCCGTCCTGAACCTCGGCGTTGACCAGTTCCCCTCCCTCAACTTTCCGTACGTCGTTGTCACCACTGCCTACCCGGGGGCCTCGCCGGGCGTTGTGGATCAGCAGATCACCCAGGTGCTGGAAAACGCGGTCTCGACCCTGGGCGGGATCACGGACATCAACTCCGTCAGCTCGACGGGAGCCAGCCAGATCATCATCAGCTTCGACCAGTCCACGGACCAGAACAGTGATGCGAACAAGGTCGCCTCGATGGTTTCCGCGGTGGCGCGCGCCCTCCCCCTGGGGGTGTACTCTCCGATCGTCCAGACCTTCGATCCCTCGGCCATCCCCGTCGTGCAGTTCGGAATCTCCGGCTCCGGCGCGAGCCTCGGCGACGTGAGCACCTATGTCACCAACGAGCTCACGCCCCAGCTCGAACGCGTGCCGGGCGTCGCCAACGTCCGGCTGGACGGGGGGCCGACCCGCCAGTTCCAGGTCCTCCTGAATCCCGATCGACTCCAGTCGTTCGATCTCGGTCCCGAGCAGGTCGTCGGGGCCATCTCGGCCTCCGCGGTCAACATGCCGATCGGCACCATCAACAGCCACAAGAACGCCCTTACGTTCGCGACGGAGAACGTCCCCGCGGACACGCAGGAGATCGCGAACACCTTCGTGGACGCCGCCCGGGGCATACACGTGTCGGATATCGCGACGGTCCGGGACATGCCCGTTTCGACCAACTACGCGCGGGTGAACGGCACGCCGGCAGTACTCGTGTCCATCCAGAAGAGCTCGGAATCCAATGCAGTTTCCGTCGTGGCAAAAGTCCGAAGCCTCCTGGCGGAGACGAAGCTTCCCCCCGGGTACTCCGTGGCGTACAGCAACGACACGACGGCGGCGATCAAGGCGTCCCTGGATTCGACGTACAGGGAAATCATCCTCACGGCGATCATCGTGGCGCTGATCGTCCTCCTCTTCCTCGGGAAGCTCAACACGGCCTTCTCCGTGATTCTGGCGGTGCCGATCGCGCTCTCCGCGGCGCCCATCCTGTACAACCTCGCCGGATTCACGCTCAACCTCGTCTCCATGCTCGCGATGATCGTCGCCATCGGGATCGTGGTCGANNNNGCGCCGTCGTGGCGGCCACGCTCTCCCTGCTCTCCGTCCTCATCCCCGTGAGTTTCATCGGCGGCATCATCGGCCAGTTCCTCCGGCAGTTCGCCCTCGGGCTCGCCGCCGCCGTCGCGTTTTCGCTCCTCGAAGCGATTCTCTTCCTCACCGTGCGGCTGGCCTACACTCCTGATTCCGATCGGACCCTCGACTGGCGGGATCTGGCGAAAAGCTTCGGGTTGCTCGGCGCNNTCGATGCGCTGGGGTCTTTCGGCGTGGCGGAAGCCCGCCGGCATCGTCGTGGGGCTCGCCGCCATTGCAGCCCTGCTGGCCACGAAACACGCAATCATCCTTCCCGGGATGCTCCTCTTTCCCTTCCTGGTCGGGATAGCGCGATATCTCGGACGGCTCCTCCTGAGCTTTCTGCAGGCGCTGACGACGATGCTTCACGGCTGGACCGAGGCCGGCCTGGAATGGGTGCGGGAGGCCTACGCGAAATCCCTGGTCGGACTCCTCGAGAGGAGCCTCGTGGTCCTGCTTGCAACCGTGGGGGCACTTGCCGTCATCGTCGCGCTGGTCATCCCGAAGATCACCTTCAGCTTTGCGCCCCAGAGCGACAACGGGACGATCACGGTGAACGTCGTCATGCATTCCGGATCGACGCTCGCGGAAACCAACTCGACCACCGGCCGCCTGGAGGCGTTTCTCCTCCGCCAGCCTGAGGTGAGGACAGTCCAGACC
>PMZS01000077.1:2840-7241 GCA_003170115.1 Spirochaetaceae bacterium | reverse complement strand
TCGATGAGCACACCGGCCTGAAACGCGTCGTCGTCCTCGAATGTCGCCGAGTACGCGTTGTGGGACCGCTCGTCCTCGATCACCCGGAAGCTGAGCTCGGAAAAGAGCACCGTGATGCGGCGTATCCTTTCCTCCATGAGCTGAGATTTCATTCCCTCTCCTCTTTGTGAGCCCGCGGCGGCCGCGCGTTTCCCGCGCGCCTCCACATCGCCCTGTTATCTTCCCTCAGCCAGGCGCCGCGCCAAGCTGGAGGGAAGCCCAGCACTCAGAATCTTCCGCTGGGTCTGCCGCACGTCATACCGTGCTCGAATATTCCTGTAGGTCATCCTGCCGGTATCTAATATACCAAAAGAAGCCAGCGCTATTCCATCCCTCGGCTGGCCGACTGAGCCCGGATTGATCAGGTATGTTCCGTCGGGATCGAGGTCGATCGTGTCACGCTTTTCGATCACCCGGGGCTTTGCCGATCTTTTTCTGCGCACCACCACGGTCGGCAGGTGAGTATGGCCGACGAAGCAGAATGTGACCTTCGGGAGCCTGGATTCAAGCCACCGGTAGCTCTCGTCCATCGACGGCGCGTCCATGAGGTACGCGTCTTCGTTGTAAGGAGTTCCGTGGCAGAGAAGAATCGTCCCATCTGCCGCCTCCCGCGGGCCCTCCCGCAGGTGCCGGATGATCTCCAGGGTTCCCGGACGCACCGTCGCGCGCGTCCACACGGCAGCGGCCCGCGCCGCTGAGTTGAACCAGTCCAGGTCCAGGAGCCCGGCCACGGCCTTGTCATGGTTTCCGCGAATGACTTCGGCGGAGCGGGACATCACGGTCTCCACGCAGCTGTCCGGGTCAGCGTTGTAGCCGACAAGGTCACCCAGGCAGTAGATCGTTTCGACTCCCAGGCCGTCTATCTGCGAGAGAACGGCATCCAGCGCATCCTTGTTGGAATGGATGTCGCTTATCAACGCGCAGATCACGGCGCCTCGCGCGGCAGGTAGTCGGAGTTGATCCTCCACGGCGCTCCGTATACGTTGGACACCGCGTGCCGATTGACGTGGGACGCCATGCGGAGGATCTCCTTCATCAGCCGGCGCTGGTTTCTCTCCGAGTTCGGGCACCTGTTCGGCGCCGTGGGCAGGTTGAGCCTGCGGGCAACACGCGCAACCTCGGATTCGCGCACTTCGCACAGCGGCCTGATGATGGATACCTGCCCTCCGAAAAACTGCTGGACCGGCATCATGGTGGCCACCTCGCCATGAAACAGGAGGTTCATCAGCGTGGCGCGGGCGATGTCGTCCATGTGGTGGCCAAGGGCGATCTTCCGCGCTCCCAGCCGGGCAGCCTCGTTGAAGAGGATGCGCTTCCTGTTGCGGGAGCAGGTATAGCAACTGAACTTCCTCTTGAAGCTCACCGGTGCGATTCCCGCCTCAATTCTATGGAAGGGGATCTTCAGCTCCGTGTAAAAATCGTCGATGGCGGCTTTTTCCTGGACCGTCATTGGGTACTCGCGCCATTCCACCTGCACGGCATGGAGCTCGTACTGGACGGGAACCCATTTCCTGCGCTCGACCAGCGCGAGGCTCATCGCGAGGGAGTCCTTTCCTCCCGACACACCGATGAGGACCTTGTCCCCCGGGCCGATCATGTCGAAACTCCTGATTCCACGTCCCACGTGGTGGGAGAAGTGGTCCAGGAGGCGGCGATCGGCCGGCGTGCGGCCGTTCATGAGCCAAACCGCCGTGCGAGATCCATGCGGGCAAGGACCGACAGCAGGTCGGGGTCCCTCCTCGCGCTCACCGAGATGCTCCGAAGCGAGCTGGGGAAATCCCCGCTTTCCATCCGGCGGAACATGGACACCGGCTGATCCACCTCCGCTTCCTCGGTCTCCGGAAGCGTCGGGTCCACCACCGGGATCGCCACATCGAAGGCGAGGCGTTCGGGCACGTCGACTACGATGCACTCCTGGGGCACTTCGCGTCCGAGAATCCGTCCCGCCTCGCCGGCAATATCGCGTTCCAGGCCGAGCCGGGCCCCGATGTTCTCCAGTTCCCGATGGGCATGGCTCGCTTCGGTGAACGGGAGGCGGAGGACCTGCTTGTGCAGGACCCTGCGCCTCGTGTCTTCGATCAACCTGAAGCCGGGGAAGACATCGGCCCGGAATCGGGCTGAAAACTGCTCGTCGTCGAGCCCATAGAGATCCCGGGTGCTGATTGCGCCGTCCTCCAGGGCCATTGCGATGGCCTTCTTGATCATCGCCGTGGCGATTCGAACCGTCTTGTGCCAATACACGGTCTTGTACATCAGGTACTTGGAAAAGAGGATGTTTTCCAGGGCCGTGATCCCCTTCCGGCTGATCGCAACGCCGTTTTCCGCGTGAGGGAAAACCTCCTCCAGGATGAAATCGACATCCTGGATGCCGTAAGGCACGCCGCAGAAAAAGGCATCCCGATTCAGGTAGTCCAGCTTGTCGGGATCCAGGACGCCCGAAAGGATCTTCCAGAAGAAACCGACATTCACCGCGCCCCGGTAGCCCGCTCCTTTGTCGATAATGGCAGCAACCGCTTCGGGCTCCACGCGGAGGCTCTCCCTGATGATTGGCGCAAAACAGCCGAGGATTTCCCCGGCCGCCAGCGACTCGTGCGCCTTCACGCGGAGGTCCTTCAGCGAATGGGCGAAAGGGTAATGCCCGATGTCGTGCAGAAGCGCCGCACAGAGAAATGCCTTGACGCCTTCCATCGTGACCGGCACCTCCCGGTTGCGCCGCAGGAGGGTCATGATCATGCGGCGGGCGAGGTGAAACACCCCGAGGCTGTGACCTCGCCGCGTGTGAGTGGCGCCCGGATAGACCAGCGCCGCCACGCCCAACTGGCGGATGCGGTCGAGCTTCTGGAACTGCTCCTGCTCGATGACGGGAAGAAGGGCCCGGGAAACGTAGATGTGCTTCCAGACCGGGTCGCGAATCGGCTCCGTGTAGTCGTTTTCCAGGTGGTGGAGGATGCGATCGGATTCGTCCATGCCGCTCAGGCTACAGTATGACGCGTCGGGGATTCTGTAAAGGCGCAGACGCGTTCCCGGCCCCACGGGGAACGGGAAGCCGCCAGGTTTGACCAATTCCCCGGGGAGTGGTACAAGGGATCGTGAGCAAGTGGCTGCCGCTGGTCAGTATCTTCATCGCCGCCCTGCTCCTCGCCTCTTGCCAGAGGACGGGTCGGCCGAATCCAGCGGGTGCGGCGGTCACTGCCCCGGCAGCCCCCGCCCCGGCAGCCCCTGCGCCGGCAACTCCCGCGCCCGCGCCATCGGTGCCGAACGCCATCTCTCTGCAGCGCAGCGCCGGAGGCGCATTCGGCAGCGCCGGAGGCGCTCCGGGCTCCCCACCGTCAGCAGCCGCGGCGCAGAAGGGAATGGCCAGTGCCGCAACCCTCATGGCGCTGGGTCGTGACCGGCGCATCATGCCGGAGGATTTCAAGATCGGGCCGCTGGGAGACGATCGGGGCGAGCGGAAGGACGAAAGCCGCGCTCTCGCCGCGGCCGGGGATTTCCTTTCCCGTCTTGTCGCGGGCAGCGTGGACAAGAAGCTCCTTGCTCCCGAGTCACAGGACACGGTAGCCGATACTCTCACGTTCGGACTCAAGCAGGGGAATGCTCCCACGTCGTACAGGCTGGGTGCTCCAAAGAGCCGGGACAACGGGGAGGTCACCGCCTCGGTGAGGCTCTTCGGACCCGAGGGCACGAGCGAGGGCGAGATCTACGTCGCACCTTCCGGGTCGCAATGGCTCGTCGCCGATCTCCAGCTCAGCCTCGCCCAGCTCTCCGTCAAGCGGGACAAGCCCAAGGAGAAGTTCTTTCCCCTTGAGTACCGGTGGCTCCTGGAGGAGTAGGACCGATGGGAACGGAAGTCGGGCGCATCGAGAAGGAGTTCGTGTTCAAGTCCCTGGTCGACGACAGGGTTCCCTGTGACCTGCATGCCAGCCGGAGAGAGTTTTCCTGCAGGTTTTCCGGGGTGGGCGAGGACCGCCTGGAAATGTCGCCGCTTGAGGGGACGATAGAAGGACTCAACACTGGTGAAGAGGTTCGCGTCTTTTTCTACCTGAAAAACAACTACCACACCTTCGCCTCCCGTGTGCTGGAGGTGGCCCCTGACCATGTCGTCGTTCAACAGCCCCCGGGCGTGTACAAGAACCTCCAGCGCAAGTACGAGCGGGTGAAGCTGGAGGGCTCCGTCGACGTGTCCTTCAGCCTTCACGGCACCAAGGTGGAGTTGAACTTCCCGAAGTCCGACCGGTTCAGCCCCGTGGAGCCCCCGGAAGAGGACGTCACGTTCGATCCCCGCCGGATCCAGGAGGTGGTGAAGACTTTCCGGATCAAGATCGAGACCATGACCACTGACAACAAGATCGTCATGCTCCGCGA
>PMZS01000077.1:0-2789 GCA_003170115.1 Spirochaetaceae bacterium | reverse complement strand
GAGAAGACGAAAAAGGACATCGTGTCGGAGCTCTGGTGCCCCGTGCTGTACAACGAGTACGTCGTCGGCTACGTTCATGTCTGGAACACTGCCGCCCGGCGGGAACGGATTTCCCGTGACGTCATCGAGTTCGTCCAGCAGTTTGCGAAGGTCCTCTGCTATTCCCTGGTCACCAACGGGTACTTCAAGGTAGAAAACAGCACCGAGCGGCGCTACGAGGCGCCCATCATCGACCTCAGCGCGTCGGGCCTCCTTTTCGCCCACACGTCGGCGGAGCTGGTACGAGAGCTCCTCGTTCATACGGACCTCGACCTGAGCGTGCGGCTGGACAAGCGGACGATACCGGTGGGCGGACGCATCATGCGGAAGTTTCGCGATGCGGAAAACACCTACTTTGGCCTGCTTTTCCTGAAGATCGAGCAGGAAGACTTCCAGTTCCTTTTCCACTTTCTCTATGGAAAAGAGTTCGATCCGAGCCTCGAGGGAAGGTGGGAGGGCGGAGCGCCCCCGCCCCCGCTCGATATGAGCTGAAATGGCACGATCGGCCGCCGAACGGGGAATCCCGGAGCCCGTGCCTCTGGTCCTCCTGCGGGAGCTTCTTTCCGGTCCCTCACGGGATTCCCTGCGTCGCGTGATTTCGAGGTCGATCGCCGTCAGCTCCGGCAAGGGCGGGGTGGGTAAGACGATTACCGCGTGCAACCTCGCCATTTTCTACGCGCGCAAGGGGCTGCGGGTGGGACTGGTGGATCTCGATCCGCTCTCGGATGTGGCATCGCTTCTGGATATCTACGAATCCGAGCAGGTGCTCAGAGACTCTCCACGCGGGGGGGCCGCGGACGGCGCGACCCATCTGGACGGTTACGTGATGCCCGTGTTCAAGGGCCTCGAGATCCTCTTTCCGTACCAGAAGCTTCTTCCGGGCGAGGCCCGGGGCGTGATGGAAAAGATCTACCGCGCCCACATCGGGGAAATCGACTCGCGCTACGATCTCCTGCTCTTCGACATGCCGGCAGGCCTGAGCCAGGAGGACAACCTCGCCTACATTCCTTTCATGAGGCGCCTGGTACTCGTGACGAACCCCGAACCGACAGCCCACGCCTCAGCGGGTGCGTATGCCAAGGAAGTTCAAAGGCTTTTTCCGGGGACCGCCATCCAGGTGTGGCACAACCGCTATTCGCGCGAGGTGAAGGAAGGCTTTCATCCCAGCGACGTTGCGGGCAACTACAACCGCTTCGTGGACCCCTCGGAACGGCTCACGCCCGGGGAGTGCGCGCTGTTGAGTGATTTCGCCTTCGTCCCCGAGGATCCGGCACTCGACCTGCTCCAGGGAGAACCCAGCCCGGTGACTCACGTCTTGAAATGCATGAAAGACGGGATCAACTACGCGCACGGCCGGCTGCTTTCCCAGGCGACGAGGAAACTCGGCCTTCCGCCTCGGATCCAGAAGGTGGTCACCTCCTACGTGCATCGCAACCCCGAGATCGGCGGCTCGGAGGACTACCTGGCCCGCATGGAGGAGCACCTCACCGCATCGATCATCCCGATGGCGGGCAGCAGCCGCGTCGTACCGAGGGGGAGGCTTTTCTCGGACCGGCAGACGGCCGTCCTGATGGGCTACCTCGCGCGGGTCAAGAAGAGCGGTCTTCGCCGCGAGATGCTGAGAATGGAGGAGCTCCTGGCCGAACAGGTCAGCCGCATGGTCGAGTCCCGCGGACCTTTTGCCAGCCGACTGCCCCCCGGGCAGGACAAGGCTATCGACCGGGAACTGGGACGATTCCTCGTGATACTGAACCGCGCGGCCCGCGGGAGCAGCCTGATGCGGAACCAGGGCGTGCTGCTGCTCTTCTATTTCTCGCTCCACAAGCTCTTTCAGTCACGAACCCTCGTGAGCGTGCTCAAGAGCCTCATTCCCCGGCGGAAGAATCAGAAGGGCCGATCCGTGAGGGATCGCTTTCGTCAGATCCGGACGCTGGTCGAGCAGGATCCCGCCTACCGGCAGCGCTACCTGAAGACCGTGCGGACCATCCACACCCTTGTCACGCGCCAGATCGCCGCCGTGGCAAAAGCCCTGGATCTGCGGACCCTCGTCATCGTGGACGGGAGATCGAGGATCGACGGGAGGCCGTATCTCAAGCTTCTCGCCGCATTCCTCCACGAGACACTGTACAGCGGTCTGAGCGTAATCGTGGGGTTCGATTATCGATCCGCGGCCGCGGCCTTCCAGGATGGAGCCGAAAGGCTGCTGGCTTCCCTTCGAGCCTGATCCCTCAGTACTCTTCCTGCTCGCAGGAGCCCGGCGAGGCTCTCATGAGGAGAATCTCAGGGCGATATTCGAAGTGCATGGTGTCGAAAACGGACCAGCTCCCTCCCCAGACAAAGCCCTGCCAGGCCGCATTTCGGAGTAAATCGACAAGGTGACGGGCAAGTGCCGAGAACCCGGCCGTGAGCCTCCACAGAGCCTGGCACAGAGTCAACTTCGACGGTATCCTGAATGCACGCGCTTTCAGATGACACGGGGAATAAATCAAGCCCGTTCGAAAGTTCACATGAACGTGAGTCGGGCTGGGCGGGTTTGAACCGCCGGCCTTTCGGTCCCGAACCGAACGCGCTACCAACTGCGCTACAGCCCGCTGAGAACCACGGTTGATACCGCTGCGAATGCACCCGCGGCGGTGCCACAAATGTACCTGCTGCGGCGCCGCCGTGCAGGGCACGCCAATGCGTTGCCCGGAAAAAAAAGAGCGGGAGCGACGGGACTTGAACCCGCGGCCTCCGGCGTGACAGGCCGG
>PMZS01000169.1 GCA_003170115.1 Spirochaetaceae bacterium | reverse complement strand
GTTGTGGGGATCGACAGCGTGGGGGCCAACGCCGGGGAGATCGTGTTCTACGTGACGGGATCCAGCGCGCGCATGACAGACACCACCAAGGGCAAGCCGTCGGATGCGACGATCATCGCAATCGTGGATGTCATCGAGAAGGACGGCGTGCTGACCTACGAGAAGGCGGCCGAATGAACCTGGCGCGGGTACGGGGAACAGTGGTGGCCACGAAGCGCAGCGACAAGGTGGATGGCGCGAACTGGCTGCTGGTGGAGGAGTGCGACCAGACGGGGAAAGGCCGGGGGGAATACCTGGTGGCCCTGGACATGGTCGGGGCCGATCGCGGGCAGATGGTCCTGCTCACCCAGGGCAGCTCCTGCCGCTGGACCACCCGTACCGACGATCGTCCGATGGACACGCTAGTCGTTGCGATCGTGGACGAGATCGACCAGGCGGCCGCGACCGTGTACGCACAGGGCCGCGAGGAATAGGGAATGGCGCAGGCGGCGGATGAGATACGACAGATCGTCGAGCAGGTGCTGAAGAGCTCCGACATCGCGGCTCTCCTGGGAGCGGCTGATGCCGGGTCCGCGAGTGCCTCGGCGGCAGCGGGCAGCGGCGTGTTCTCCGACGTGGACTCCGCCGTGAAGGCCGCCACGGCGGCGCAGCGGGAGTTGATCTCACTTCCGCTGGACACCCGCACGCGCATGATCGAAGCAATGCGGCGGGCGGTGCTCTCCAACAATGAATCCCTTTCACGTGACGCGGTTGCGGAAACGGGCCTGGGCAACGTGCGCGACAAGCAGGTGAAAAACGCGCTGGCGGCGGAGAAGACCCCGGGAGTGGAGGACGTGCAGCCCTCGGCCTTTTCCGACGAGCACGGCCTCACGCTCACCGAGCGCGCACCCTACGGGGTGATCGGGGCCATTACGCCCGTGACCAACCCGATTGCCACGATCACCAGTAATTCGATCGGCATGATCGCGGCGGGCAATTCGGTGGTGTTCAACGTGCACCCCAATGCCAGGCGCATCTCCAACCGCCTGGTCGTGCTCCTCAACGAGGCGATCAGGGGTGAGGGCGGGCCGCAGAACGTGCTGTGCGCGGTTGCGGAACCTACCATTGAAAGCGCCGGCGCGCTCATGAAGCACCCCGGAGTGTCCATCCTCGTGGTCACGGGCGGCCCCGGAGTGGTGAAGGCGGCCATGGGAAGCGGGAAGAAAGCCATCTGCGCCGGCCCCGGCAATCCCCCATGCGTGGTGGACCAGACCGCCGACCTCGTGAAGGCCGGGCGCGACATCGTGGCGGGGGCCAGCTTCGACAACAACGTGGTGTGCATCTGCGAGAAGGTAGTCTTCGCGGTGGAAGGCATCGCCGACCGGTTGAAGCAGGAGATGCGCGCGAACGGCGCCTTTGAGCTCTCGGGACCGCAGATCGACGCGGTGACCCGTCTGGTCATTCCCTCTCCGAAGGGCCCTCGCGCGGAGAGCGCGCCGAACAGGGACATGGTGGGAAAGGACGCCGCATTCATTGCGCGCGCGGCGGGAATCGAGGTGCCGGCCCAGACCCGGCTCCTGCTCATGGAGGTGGATCGCGAGCACCCTCTGGTGTGGTCCGAGCAGCTGATGCCGGTCCTTCCGCTGGTACGCATGAAGAGCGTGGACGAGGCCATCGACATGGCCGTTGCCGTGGAGCACGGGTTTCGGCACACGGCGATGATCCACTCCCACGACATCGAAAAGCTTTCCCGGATGGCGAAGGTGATGAATTGCTCCCTGTTCGTGAAGAACGGGCCCTGCTACGCGGGGCTCGGCCAGGGCGGGGCGGGGTTCACCTCCTTCACAATTGCCAGCCCCACGGGAGAAGGAATCACCCGGGCGCGCACCTTCACCCGCGAGCGGCGGTGCACGCTGGTGGATTACTTCAGGATCATATGAAGCTGGGTCGAGTCATCGGGCGCGTGGTATGCACGCAGAAAATGGAATGCTTCGACGGCTTGAAGCTGCTCCTCGTACAGCCCGTCGACGAGAACCGCAAGGATGCGGGCCCGGCCCTGGTGGCCTTCGACACGGCCCGGGCCGGAGAAGGGGACCTGGTGTTCTTCGAGGCGGGCAAAGAGGCGGCGCAGGCCAATCCCAACGGGTGGTTCAATCCGGCGGATGCCGCGATCCTCGGTGTCGTGGACGCGATAAATGTCGCGGGGAATGCCTCGAACCGCGTGAACGGCGGGCGCCTATGATGCTGGCACGGGTCACGGCAAGTGTCGTCTCGACCGAAAAGCACTCGCACTACCGCGGGCAGAAGATCCTGGTGGTGCAGCCCGTTGATCCGGAGGGTACGCCGAAAGGCAAAAGCCTCCTCGCCGTGGACGGGGTTCAGGCCGGCATCGGGGATCTCGTCCTCGTCGTGGATGAAGGCGGTTCAGCACGGGCGGTCATCGGCGACGAATCCGCGATGACGATCCGCACGGCAATCTGCGGGATCGTGGACCGCGTGGATGTCGCGGAGGATGTCGAAGACCTTCGGAGGGCCCCGTGAGCGAAAAGGACAACGTGCGGAGCGTGGCCATCGGCTCCGACCACGGAGCCTTCAGCCAGAAGGAAACGTTGAAGAAGTATCTGCAGACCGTGGGCTACCGCGTGGTGGACGTGGGCTGCATCGCCACCGAGAAGGTGGACTACCCGGACATTGCGGTGGCCGTGTGCCGCAGGGTCGTGAGCGGCGACTGCGAGCGGGGGATCGTGCTGGACGGCGCGGGCATCGGATCCAGCATCGCGGCGAACAAGATCAAGGGTATCCGCGCCGCGCTGTGCTACGACATCCGCACGGTCATCAACAGCAGGGAGCACAACAACGCCAACGTGCTGTCCCTGGGGGGGCCGCTGCACGATGCGGGGCAGCTGTGCGACATGGCGAAGACGTGGCTGGAGACACGGTTCGGCGGAGGCCGGCACATGGCGGGAGTGAACAAGATCATGGCAATCGAGCGGGGAGGCTTGCAAGAATAATGGACCAGAACCAGCTGATCGAAAGAATCGTCGCCGAGGTCGTGGCGCGCATGGGCTCTCAAGGTGGTGCAGCGGCCCACCCTGGGGGCGCCGCGGCGAAATTCGGCCCGGGCGTCCAGTCCGGTGCCTCCAGTGCCGCCGCGCTGCCTGCCCTGGGGCCGTCGGACCTGGCGAAATACATCGACCACACGATGCTGCGGCCCGAGGCGCCCACGTCGGCCTTCGACAAGCTCTGCCAGGAGGCGGTGCAGTACCACTTCTTCGGAGTGTGCGTGAACTCATGCCGCATTGCCTACGTGGCCCGCAAGCTCCAGGGCTCCGGCGTCAAGGTGTGCTCGGTCGTCGGCTTCCCGCTCGGGGCGATGACGAGCAGGTCCAAGGCCTTTGAAACCCGTGAGGCCATCGAGGACGGCGCCTCCGAAATCGACATGGTGATCAACGTGGGGCTGTTGAAGTCCGGCGATTTCCATGGCGTGGAAGAGGACATTCGGTCCGTGCGCCGCGCCACGCGCGGGAACACGCTGCTGAAGGTCATCATCGAGACCGCGCTCCTCACGCAGGACGAGAAGGTCATGGCCTGCGAGCTGTCGAAGAAAGCGGGGGCCGACTTCGTGAAGACCTGCACCGGCTTCTCCGGAGGGGGCGCCAGCGTGGAGGACCTCAGCCTGATGCGGCGCGTCGTGGGCCGGGAGATGGGCGTCAAGGCAAGCGGCGGCGTGCGCACCTACAAGAGCGCGCTCTCCTTCATCGGAGCCGGCGCCACCCGCCTGGGGTGCGTCTCCAGCGTTGCCATTGTCACCGGGGCCGAGGGCACCGGGAGCTACTGACCGGCGGGCGCGATCCGATGAAGATGATCATGCCTTCGATCCTTTCGGCGGACTTCACGCGCCTGGGCGATGAGCTCAAGGCCGTCGAAGCCGCGGGGGCGGACTGGATCCACGTGGATGTGATGGACGGGCATTTCGTTCCCAACCTCACAATGGGGCCGATGACCGTGGAAGCGGTCCGCAGGGTCACGGCGCTCCCCATCGACGCGCACCTGATGATCGACAACCCC
Organism: Spirochaetaceae bacterium; assembly: GCA_003170115.1. Lineage (GTDB taxonomy): Bacteria > Spirochaetota > Spirochaetia > SZUA-6 > Fen-1364 > Fen-1364. The sequence goes on along the minus strand of PMZS01000169.1, from coordinate 2,873 downwards.
GACGAGTTCATCGAGAAGTTCGCCGCCGCCGGGGCGACGCATATCAGCGTGCACGCAGAATCGGTGGTGCACCTCAATCGCTCCCTGCAGCTCGTACGAAGCTGCGGGGCTCATCCCGGCATCGCGCTCGGGCCCGCGGCGCCCCTTTCACTGCTGGACTGGTCCCTCGACTATGCCGACTACGTGCTCCTGCTTGCCGTGAACCCCGGCTTCGGAGGCCAGGAATTCCAGCCCGCCATCTTGAACAAGGTCCGCGTGCTCCGTGCGGAGCTCGCGCGCCGCGGGCTCTCCACGATCGTCGAGTCCGACGGAGGCATCAACGAGAAGACGATCGCGGACTTCGCCGCGGCCGGGGTTGATGCCTTCGTGGTCGGTTCGGGGCTTTTCGGAACCACGGATTACTCCGCCACTCTCACCCGCATGCGGCGCGAGGTAGAGCGCGGCATGAAGTCCGCGGCGGAACGATGATCAGCCTCGGCAACGGGATCTGGGGCGCCCGGATCTCGGAAACGGGCGCCGAGCTGAAGAGTCTTGCCGCTCTTTCCTCGGGGCAGGAGTACATCTGGAACGGCGATCCCGCCTGGTGGAACGGTTCTGCGCCCGTGCTCTTTCCGGTCATCGGGGGGCTGAAGGGCGGGGAATACTCCTTCGAGGGAAAAACGTACAAGCTGCCGTCGCATGGCTTTGCCCGGACCAGCGAGTTCGCCGTCACCCGGACAAGCGGGGACTCCGCGGAGCTCACCCTCATGTCCAGCCCGAAAACGCGTGAAGGATATCCCTTCGAGTTCAGCCTGAAGGTCTCATTCCAGCTCGAGCATGCGGGGATATCGGTGCGGTACGACGTGGCGAACACGGGAACGGTGCGTATGTATTTCTCGATCGGCTCACATCCGGCGTTCGTCGTGCCATTTGCCGGCGGGGCGTTGGAGAACTACTACGTGCTGTTCGAGCGGGAGGAGAATCTCCAGCGATGGTTCTTCAAGGACGGGATGATCGTCGCGGGAAAGACGGGGGAGGTCTTCGAAAACAGCAGGACCATCAGCGTCTCCCGCACGATGTTCGACCAGGGAATCATGATCTTCAAGCAGCCCGCCTCCCGGGAGTTCACAATTGCCAACGCCCGCAACTCCCGCGCGGTCAAGGTTGTGACCGACGGCGTGCCCTACCTGGGCATCTGGTCGAAGCCGGGCGGCGCCCCTTTTCTCTGCATCGAGCCCTGGCACGGGATTCCCGACATGAGCGACACCTCCGGAAACCTCGTGGAGAAGGAAGGCATCCTCAGCCTGGAACCTCGCGCTTCGTTCTCCACTGGCTACCGGGTACAGATCATCTGACGGCTCGTTGACTCGCGCGGCGGTATCCGCATACATTTTCCGGCAATGGCAGTGCAGAAAACCCGGTTCGACCGGCAGGTGGAAGAAGTACTGGAGACCTTCGATTTCGAGCGGGTCCACCGGGTGATGGAATCCCTTTCTTGGAGCTGGGCAAACCTCGACCGTGTGCCGACCAGGGCCGAACTCGCGGCCGAAGCCCGGAGACTCCTCGCGGAGCTGGACGGCACGCCGGGAGTTCACGGCAGCGGCGGGCTTCGCGCGAGCTACAAGGACGACGGAACTCTCAGCCTGAAATTCATCCTCTGCGAGAGCTGGTCCGACCTGAACGAGGAATCCTCGCCTCGCTGAACCGGCATCGGCTTGACTCTTTGACCGGTAAAATATAATTTCTTTCTCATAGGAAGAATGAAATGAAAGACCGTGCTCGGATCAAGACTCCCGTTCGGACATACTCGGCTCCTGCCGTTGACAGGACACTCGATATCCTGGAATTCATGGCCGTCCATCCGCGTCCCTACGGGGCAACCGAGCTCTCCCGTTGCCTGAACATCCCGATCAATTCCGTGTTTAGAATTCTAAAAAGACTCACCGACAGGGAGTACACGGTCCAGGATCCATTCTCCGACGGGTACCAGCTCAGCACGAAGGTTTTCTCTCTGGGGATGAGCCTGTATACCCGTTTCGAGCTGCGTCAGCGCGCGCGGCCGCACATCGAGTGGCTCTGCCGGGAAACGGAGGAGACCTGCCAGCTGCAGATTCCGCACGGAGACATGGTGCTCGTCCTGGACACCGTGAGCCCGGAAGTCTCCTACTACATCCGAGTGGTTCCGGGTGGACTTGTGTACTACCACCCCAACGCGTACGGAAAGGTGATGCTCGCCTTCCAGTCCGAGGAGGCAATCAAGAAGATCATCCCCCCGCGACTGCCCTCACTGACGCCGCACACCATCGTGCTGCGCACCGAGCTGCTGAAGCAGCTGGAGGAAGTGAAAAAGACCGGGCTGGGCTATGACAACGAGGAATACAATGAGGGAATCCGCTGCATCGGGGCACCCGTTTTCGACGTGGAAGGGAAGGCCGTGGCTGGCCTCGGTGTCTCGGGGCTCGTCAGCACCTTCCGCAACAATCGTCAGGCAACCTTCGAGCAGCTCGTTCTGGAATGCGCTCACCGGGTATCAAAGGACATTGGCTACTCAGGCGACTACTTCGCGGACAAGCTCTCCCACCCCATCCCCAACCCGCTCCGACGCTCCGCGATGTAGTCCCCCGTCAGGCCCGAATCGGGTATGTCCCGAACTCCTTCAGAGTGCGGAGCATCGCCATGTAATTCTCGGGTTTTACCGAGGAATGGATAGAATTGCTCGATGAGAGTATGAAACCGCCTCCCGGCGCGCCGATCCGCAGCGCATCCCGCGTGGCGGCCGCGACCTGCTCGGGGGTCCCGAGGGTCATGAGGTGGGAGCAGTCCACGTTGCCCTTCAGTGCCACCCGGCCGCCGTAGCGGGCCTTCACGGCGGCCAGGTCCATGCCGCCCTGCGG
>PMZS01000231.1 GCA_003170115.1 Spirochaetaceae bacterium | reverse complement strand
AGGACGACGAGGACGACCCGCAGGCCAGCGAGATGGAGGAGGGCGGTCCAAGGGAAGAAGCCCCCTCGTCGACCTGACCTTTCGCACGCGTGACGCGCCAGACCCGCGCCCCTTGGGACGTCGGCAAGCGGTAAGCCACCGGATTTTGGTTCCGGCATTTCGCAGGTTCGAATCCTGCCGTCCCAGATGAACCGTATCTCCGTAGCACGGATGAGACAACACGAAGGAGCCTTTCTATGGAAGCAAAGAAGCTGAATGTCGAGATGAGGCAGGGAGAAGGCAAGGGCGCCGCGGGCCGGTTGCGAAGCTCCGGCAAAATTCCCGCCGTCATCTACGGACATACAACGCCGACATCGATCACGGTGGACGCCGGGGAGTTCCGCACCGCCTTCCGGCGCATCACGCAGAACACGATCGTCGAGCTGCACATGGGCAGCGGGGTTCACGAGGTCCTGGTGAAGGACTACCAGAAGGACAACCTTACCGGTCGGATCCTCCACGTGGACTTCTACGAGTTCGAGAAGGGCAAGTCCCTTCGCACCCGCGTTCCCATCCGGCTTATCGGGAATCCCGTAGGCGTCAAGGAGGGCGGCATCCTGGAGAGCCTCCTGCACCGGCTCGACGTGGAATGTCTGCCGAGGGACATGCCGGAAGAGATCACCCTGGACATCAACGAGCTCGCTCTCGACCGGGCGCTGCACGTGAGCGATCTCGTTCTTCCGCCGGGAGTCCGGGCCCTGCAGGCCTCGGATCAGGTTGTCTGCCTCGTGGCTCACCGCAAGGCCGAGGAGGAAGTGGCTCCCGCCGTCGTGGAGGGCGAGGTTCCGGCCGAGGGCGAGGAAGGCGCAGAGGAAGGCGCCGAAAAGACGGACGAGACCGAGGAGAAAGAGGAGTAATTCCTGGCCCTCGTGGTTGTCGGGCTCGGCAATCCGGGCGAACGCTACGCGGGCACCCGGCACAACGTCGGGTTCATGGTCGTGGATGCCCTGGCCTCCCGCCTGGGCGTCCACTTCAAGAAAAAGCTCTTCCATTCCTATCTCTTCGGGAAAGGGCTGCACGCGGGAATACCGCTGTACCTGGTCAAGCCGCTCACCTACATGAACGACTCCGGGAGGGCAGTGCGCGAGGCAATGCGGGAAACCGGCGGGGACGCGTCACAGCTCCTGGTCATCTGCGATTCCCTGGACCTTTCCCCGGGTAACCTCCGGTTCAAACCGAAAGGATCCTCGGCCGGCCAGAAGGGCCTCGAATCAGTCATTCGGGCAATCGGGACTCAGGATTTCATGCGCCTGTGGATCGGGATCGGACGGCCCGACCGCAAAGGCAAGGTGGTCGGCCACGTGCTCAGCCCTCCGTCGAGGGTCGAAGAAGACCTTCTCAGCGCTGCGGTGGAACGGGCCGCACAGGCAGTCCTTCTCCTCGTTGTCGAAGGTCCGACCAGGCTCATGAACGAGGTCAACAGGAAAGAGCCGCGGTCATGAACGGCCCGAACGATGCATCCGCCGTCGGCATAGAAGGAGTGGTTGGAGCGGCTCTTCGCGCCTCCGGCATCACGCGGGGGAGCACGGTACTCGCCGCCGTATCGGGAGGCCCGGACTCGACGGCCATGGTCCGCGCGCTCGCGACGCTCCGGCGGGAGCATGGTTTTGCGCTCATCGCCTGTGTCGTAGATCACGGGATCCGTCCCGCCGAGGCTATTGCCGTGGAAATCGCCTTCGTCCGCCGGCTCTGCGAAGAGCGGGAGATCCAGCTCATCGAAAAAGCCGTGCCTCCCGGCGAGTGCGCGCGCCGCGCACGGGCCTCCCGACGCAGCCTTGAGGAGGAAGCCCGGAACCTGCGGCATTCCCTCCTGCGCGAAGCCGGCCGAGGCATTGGCGCAGCCGCGATCGCGCTGGGGCACACGCAGGACGATGTCATCGAAACCCTTCTCATGAGGGTGATGCAGGGATCCGACGTCCACGGCCTGCGCGGAATCCCGGCGCGGCGCGGACGCTTCCTCAGGCCGATGCTTGGCTGCTCACGAAGGGAGGTATTGCAATACCTCGTGGGGCTTCGGCAGCCGTGGTGCGACGATCCCACCAACCGCGATACCGGCTTCCTCCGAAATCGGGTGCGCCACCGCCTTGTTCCCGTCCTTGACGCGGAGTTTCCGGGCTTCAGGACGGGATTGCTCGTCCTTTCGAGGAAGCTCACCCTGTCGGGTGACCTGGTCCGCGAGCTGGGCGCCCGGCTGCACTGGACAGGGTCCCTGGACGGATTCTCCATCGATGAGAATGAATTTCTTGCGGCGCACCCCGCCGTCCGAATGTGGTCTCTGCTCCACTTGTACGACCGCTTTGCCCCCCGGGGTGCTCCGCGCAGGCTTCCATGGCGATTCCTCTCTCCTGTCGTGAACATGGAGGCGTTTCGTCGGGACGGAACGTTCCTTCGGGGCCATGGGGCGGTTCTTTCCGCCCGTGGCGGAATGATTGCCTGGGGTCCCGATATTGCCAGCGGATGTAAAAAAGGATACTTTATGATCGTCTCCGAAGCCCGCAGCACGGAGATTCGGGAGGCGGGGGTGCGTGTCACTTTCACCCGCGGCCCGGACGCACGTGGTGGGGGCAGGGGAGGAATTGTCATAATTGCAGGCAAGGTGCAGCCGCCAATCGTTCTCAGGTCAAAAAGGAAGGGCGACTCCATACGGCTCGAGGGTGGCGCGACATCGGTGAAAGATCTCCTGATCGGGATGAAGGTTCCCGGGTCTGAAAGGGACCGGATTCCGATACTCGCTGATAGGAACGGCGTGCTGGCGGTCCTGGGCGGCGCGCTGGGGTATCGCACCCGGGCACGGGCGGACATTCTCGCGGAGGACCGCGCAGTGGTGGACCGCATGGTCGTACAAGTAGAACGCGACATGGAAGAGGGACGTGAGCAACAACGATAATGGCGACAACAAGGGACCCGATCCCCGGATCCCGCGGTTCAATTTCAACAACCGGATAGCACTCATCTCCCTGCTGATTCTGGTATCATTCTTCGTCTTTTTCTTCGTGTACAACGACCGCTCGGGCACCGCCGAGCTTCCGTACTCGACCTTTCAGACCTACCTCGACGAAGGCCAGATCGACCAGGTCAAGATCATCGACCAGTACGAGATCCAGGGCACCTTCAAGGCGAAATCCGGCGACGTGGGTTTCTTCAAGACGACCATTCCCTATCCGGATCCGGACCTCATGAAATCCCTGAAGGACAAGGCCGTGAAGGTCTCAGGCGGCGCGAAGGCGGTCTCACCCATTGCCGTGCTGATCCAGTTCCTGCCATGGGTCATCGGTTTCTTCTTCATCTGGTTCATGTTCCGCCAGGTGCAGGGCAATGGCAACAAGGCATTCTCCTTCGGCAAGAGCAGGGCGAAGCGCTACATGGATACCAACAAGCGGATCACCTTCGGCGACGTGGCCGGCCAGGACGAGGCCAAGTACGAGCTTCAGGAAGTGGTGGAGTTTCTGAAAAGCCCGCAGAAGTTCGCGCGCCTCGGCGCCAAGATTCCCAAGGGAGTTCTCCTGGTGGGCATGCCCGGCACGGGGAAGACCCTTCTGGCGAAAGGCGTCGCGGGAGAAGCGAACGTGGCCTTTTTCCACATGTCCGGCTCCGATTTTGTGGAGATGTTCGTCGGAGTGGGCGCCAGCCGCGTCCGCGACCTCTTCGAGCAGGGGAGGCGGCACGCGCCCTGCATCCTTTTCATCGACGAGCTGGATGCCGTCGGGCGCACCCGCGGCGCCGGCTATGGCGGGGGCCACGACGAGCGCGAGCAGACCCTCAACCAGATGCTGGTGGAGATGGACGGGTTCGATACCAAGGACGGGGTCATCATCCTGGCGGCCACCAACCGGCCCGACGTCCTGGATCCGGCGCTTCTCAGGCCCGGACGGTTCGATCGGCAGGTCGTCGTCGACATGCCCGACATCAGGGAGCGCGAGCTGATCCTCAGACTCCACGCCAAGAAGCTTCCGCTGGCGGATAACGTCGACCTGGCGCGCCTGGCACGCGCCACGCCCGGTTCCTCCGGTGCCGACCTTGCCAACCTGGTCAACGAGGCGGCCCTGTTTGCGGGCCGCAAGAGCAAGGACCGCGTCGACATGGAAGACTTTGAAGAAGCGCGCGACAAGACGCTGATGGGTGTCGCGCGGAAGAGCAAGATCATCCCGCCCAAGGAAAAGCAGATGGTGGCCTTCCACGAAGCGGGCCACGGCCTCCTTCACTACTTCCTCAAGAACGCGGACCCGCTGCACAAGATCACCATCATCCCTCACGGGCGCGCGCTCGGGGTGGCATTCTCCCTGCCCGAGGACGACGCGTACTCGCGCAACAGGGGATGGCTGCTGGACAGGATTACCATCGCCATGGGCGGCTATGCGGCGGAGAAGCTCATGCTCAATGAGACCACCACGGGCGCGCAGAACGACCTGGAGCAGGCAACCGAGCTGGCGCGGAGGATGGTGTGCGAGTGGGGCATGAGCGAGGTGCTGGGACCAATCGCCTACGGCCAGAAGGACGAGCCGATCTTCCTGGGCAAGGAGATCGCCCGGCACAAGGACTACTCGGAGGATACTGCCCGTGCCATAGATAATGAGATCAAGAAAATCGTGGAGGGGTGCCTCGCCGAGTCCGAGCGCATCCTGGGCGAGCAGAGGGACAAGCTGAAGCTCCTGGCGGAGACCCTGCTCGTGAAGGAAAATCTGGACGACGATGAGATTCGGACGCTTCTCGGGATGCCGCCGCGCAAGCGCGGGGAGTTCGAGCCGGCAACTGCCGCCGCTGCACCGGCAACACCCGCGGCAGTGCCGGTTTCATCCGCGGAAGGCGGGCTGTAATCCACGCGCCTCCGGCGCCGGCATCCGTGTATATTATGAGAGGGACGCCGTGGGCGTCATCGTTGCAATGAGAAGGTATCGGACATTCACATCCCTGATCGCGTCTCTGAGCCTCCTGGCGGCATTGGCGACCCCTCTCGGCGCGCAGGGCGCTGATCCCACCGGACCGCACGCACAGGCGGATGCGTTCCTGTCGCAGGCACGGTCATGGCTGGACGCCGGGGATCTTGCGCAGGCCGGTTCAATGGCGTCTTCCGCCCTCGCCCTGGCGCCCGATTATTCGGAGTCATTGTACCTCCTGGCGCGAGTGGAAGCGGCGGACCGGCCTTCAACAAGGGCGGCCATCGATCATCTTCGGACAGCGTTGCGCAGCGCGAGCTGGATTGAGACTGATCCTGAGCTCGCCGATCTGCTCCTGACTGAGCTTCTCATCCGCACGGGGCAGCTTGCCGAGGCGCGGAGGTCCGCGGGAAGGCTGACGGGTCTTCGTCCCGAAGATCCGCAGAGCTTCCTTCTTCTCGCACGTGCGCAGGACCGGGCTGGTGCCTCTTCCGCGGAACAGAAAACCCTGACCGACGCCCTGAAACGATTTCCCCAAAACGATGAGATTCGTCTTTCCGCGGCGCGGCTCCTCCAGCGGCAGGGTCGAAGCGCCGAGGCAGCGGCCCTCATCCGAACCGGTCTGCAGCTCCACCCTGACAGCCCCCCGCTTCTTCTGGCCGCCGCGGGCCTGGAGATAGACCGTGCGAGGAAGATATCCGAGATCGACCTCTATCTTTCGAAAGGCGGCGGGGACCCTCTTGGGATGGTTCTGGGCATGGAGGCGGTGCCTGTCGGACAGCGGAGGAAGTACCTGGACCTGTTCATCGCACAGGGCGGCTTGGCACGGCAGGACCTCGTGGCTCGAGCGATGGACGCCGCGAAAGGAAACGGCGCCCTCGCGGCTCGCCTCCGTGACTCGCTCCACAGCTATGCGGGAAACCGTGACCTCGATGCCGACTCGGACGGTCTCTGGGAAGATCGCTGGGTTTTCGACAATGGGAAGGTTGTGGGCTGGATCCGCGAGCCTGCCCAGGACGGCGTTGCGCAATACGCGGCGGATTTCAGGGGCGGCAGGCCCGTCTCGCTGGCGTTCCGCGATGCCGCGGGTCAAGTGACGCGGTTCACGTACAGCCGCTACCCGTTCCTGGAAAAGGCCGAGCTGCCCGGGGAATACACCTGCATCCTCGCGCCCTACACGCTGCAGTGCGCCTTCCTTCGCCCGGACTTTGCAGGCGCGCCGGAAGGCACGGCTCCTCGCATCGCGGCGAAGATCAGCGTGCCGACTGCCGACATTCTGCGCCGAGGATCGTACCAGCTCGAAGAATACGCGCCAGACGGTGTCACTCCGATCCGCCGGATCGATCTTGCCGGGGGACAGAGGGTGTTCATGGAAGAGTCTTCGGCCGGAGACGGGATTTTCGACCACCTCGTGTGGTACGCGCGGGGACAACCGGACAGAGGGGCCCGATCGCTCTCGCGTGACGGCGTGTTCCAGGTCACGGAGACGTGGAAGAACGGCCAGCTTGCCGGCGAGGTGATGGACACAGACAACGACGGCACTCCGGACTACCGGCACACCTACGGCGGGAGCCCGATGAAAGCGTGGGATTTCAACGAGGACGGCATGGACGACAGCAGGGAATACGAAGTGTCGGATGGGACGCATGTGCGGGAGCTGTCGACGAAGATGAACGGCATTTTCGACCTGAGAATCGTCTCCCGAGGGCAGAGGATCGTGAGCCTCTGGCGTGGCGGCGTGCAGGAGCCCGTCGTTGCGGACGTACCGCGCGGCGTGACATGGATCGGCCGGCGGGCACCCGCCGCGGCAAAGCCCGATGTGAGCCTGCCCGACGGCTTCCAGACCATCGCGGGCAACCGGTACCTCGTGTTCCGACTCTCGGGTGTGGTCTACGCGGAGGCGGTGCAGGAGTGAAGAAACAGCTCATGGGGACGGCGCTCGTCCTGGTCCTCCTTGCGGGGTGTGCGGGGTCCCCGAGGCCGATCGCCCCGACGAAACCCCTTCCGCAGGCGCGGGCGGACGAGATACGTACAATGATCTCGGGCGGATCGTACCTGCTGGCCCTCGAGAAGATCGATCAGATTCGGCGGGAAAAGATCGTCGTTCCCGACCTCGAATCCCTTTCGACCCAGGCCGTGGAGAGCCTTGCCCGCGAATTCAGTGCCGCGATCGGCAAGAAGAGCTTCCAGGATGCGTTGCGCCTGCTGGATTCGGCGCGCGCTCTAGGCCAGCCGCAGCTCTCAGGCGCGTGGACCGAGAAGTCGCTGCTTGGCGAAATCGCATCGGCGCAGGAAAAGGGGGGAGACGCGACCATCGGCCTCCTGAGCAGACTGAATATTCTTGCTCTGGGAAACCCGACCGAGCAGGACTACGATGCGGCGTTCGCGACGGCCTCCGCGGTGGCCAACGGGGCGGTGATGAGGTCCCTCGCGTCGGTAATGAAGGAGCGCGGCTTTGCCGTGCCGGCTTCGGACACCGCGGATTCCTCCCCCTCGTTCCCCCGCATGATCTCGGGCACGGTCACGATCCTCGTGGACCGGGGAATCAAGGTGGAGAAGGGAGTCGGGTACGCGGACAGGGTAATCGGAAGCGGATTTTTCATCGACAAGCGCGGCTATATCCTTACCAATCACCACGTGATCGAAAGCGAGGTAGATCCGAAGTACAAAGGGTACTCGCGCCTGTTCATCCGGCTTTCAGAAAGCCCCGCGGGGGAAAGGATCCCGGCGAAGGTCGTGGGATATGACAAGGCCTTCGACCTTGCCCTCATCAAGGCCGAGATCACGCCCGACTACGTCTTCGGCGGCTGGAGCGGCCAGACCCTGACACCGGGTGACAGGATCTACGCAATCGGCTCCCCCGCGGGGCTGGAGAAAACCATCACTTCCGGTATCATCTCCGCCATGGGGCGGCGGCTCCTGCAGGTTGGCGACTCGATGCAGGTCGACGTTCCCCTGAACCCCGGGAACAGCGGCGGCCCGCTGCTGGACGAGAAAGGCGATGTCATCGGGATCGTCTTTGCCGGGATGCCGCAGTTCCCCGGCTTGAACTTCGCCGTGCCGTACAGCTGGGTGGAGAAGGCCCTGCCCGCGCTGTTCAAGGGCGGCCCGGCGGTCCATTCCTGGCTGGGCATGGCAGTGGCGGAGACCGAGAAAGGCCTTGAGGTGATCTACTCCGTCCCCGACGAACCGGCTGCACAGGCCGGCATATTGGCGGGAGACATCATCGAGAGTCTGGACGGGAAGCCGTTCAAGAAGCTCGGGGACATCCAGGCGGAGGTTCTTCGGCACTCACCGCCCTCGCTTGTCACCCTGCGGGTACGACGGGGCGAGGAGAGCCAGGACGCGCTCATCTGTCTCTCAGCCCGACCGGACCAGCCCATCGACGTTGCGCTGAAGCGGGATGCGAGGGACAATATCCTGTATCCCCTGTTCGGAATGAAGCTCGAGAACGTAGGCACGTTTCTCTGGAAAGGCGACTACATCGTGAAGCGGGTCACACAGGGCTCGATTGCCGACGAGTCGGGGATCTCACCGGACGATCCGTTGACTATCCAGGACTGGCAGGTGGACCAGGACAAGGGCTATGCCATTCTCCAGGTCGTGATCAAGAAAAAGAGGGCGGGGTTCCTCGAGAGCGCGATACAGATCGCCGCCTACCTGGAAACGGACAATTTCATCTGAGCGTGGCCGAAGGCCACGCGAGAGGGGCCGAAGGTCACGCGAGAGGGGCCGAAGAATCAGCGCGCCCTGTGCTTCCGCAGCGTGACCTCGTTGCCGGAATCGTTGTAGGCCACTTCATCAAAGTAGATCTTCGTGAGAAATATCCCCCGGCCGTTGAAGGCGAGCAGGTTCTCCGGCTCCACGGCGGGAAGGGTGCGCCAGTCGAATCCCCGGCCGTCATCACGGATCCTGATCTCGAACAGCTCTGGGGACAGCCGCGAAGTGATCCGTACGGCGCGGCCGGCGGCATCGCTTTCCCGGCCCTTGTCGGCAATGAGCCGTGCAAGCCGCCCTTCCTGAATTGCCTCTCTCTTCTCCTCGAAGCTGATCCCGAGGTTCCCATGCTCGATGGCGTTGGTGATGATCTCCTCTATGCCGATCTTCAGGTTCAGGATGTCTTCCTGAGGCATCAGGCAGGGAAGCTGGAGCGTGATCTGGTTGATGATGGGGAAGAACGGTGAGTCGGCGCGGGGCATCACAAAGGTTTTCGTTTCCTCCACCAGCAGGGGCGAGAAGAGGGAGGAGCGCGCCGCCTCGAGCCGGAACTCGACAACCTTGCGGATCTCGTCGATGAGCTCCTTCACGTTGAAGGGTTTCTTGAAGAAGTTGGTCGCGCCGCCCCGCAGGGCCTTGATGAGGACATCCTCGTTGCCCTGTCCGGTCATGAGGATGACGGTCGCGTTGCGGTCGATACGCTTGATCTCGTTGAGGAGCGTGAGCCCGTCCATCCTCGGCATCATGATGTCCGAAACGACGACGAGCGGGGCCTGTGACTTGTACATTTCCACCGCTTGCGCGCCGTCTTCAGCCTGCACGGGATCGAAGCCTTCCTGTTCGAGCAGGCGCGCGAGAAGGGACCGAAGGGCCTCCTGGTCATCCACGACGAGAACTCTTGGTTTGGCGCCGACGCTCACGCACAGAGGCTACGAACCGGCTCCCGCCCTGTCAAGGCCGCCACGGTACTCCGTGGCATTCAGGGCCGCCACGGACTACCGGGATCCGCGTCATTGAACCGTACCGCCATTTCCCGGTATACTTTGGTGCCTTGGAAACCACGAAAATACGCAACTTCTGCATTATTGCCCACATCGATCACGGAAAATCGACGCTTGCCGACCGGTTCATCCAGCGCGCCCGGCTGGTGTCCGATCGGGATTTCCACGACCAGATCCTCGACAACATGGACATCGAGAGGGAGCGTGGTATCACGATCAAGAGCCAGGCCGTCGCGATTCCCTACACCGCAAAAGATGGGAGGGAGTACGTCCTGAACCTGGTCGATACCCCGGGGCACGTGGACTTCTCCTACGA
>PMZS01000241.1:9902-10287 GCA_003170115.1 Spirochaetaceae bacterium | reverse complement strand
ACTGGTCCCCGAGGTGGATGTAGATGGCGTGGTCGAAAACGAGAAGCTTGGCGGAGGGCATGTCCATCTCTCCGATCACCTCGTCGCGTCCCTTCGTGGTGTCCACGATCACGACGTTCTCCGGCGTGGAGGTGCGCAGGGACACGTTTTCCGCCGGGTACGATCGGTCCGCCCAATACCACTTCCCGCCCGCATGACGGATCACTCCCTTCTCCGCGAGGTATCCCAGGAGATCCGCCGTGCCTTCCCCGAATTCCTCCCCGTCCTCGAAAGGAAGCTCGAAGACGGCGCACTTGAGCTGGTCGGTCTGGATGAAGGTATTTCCCGGGTCGATGTACCCGTTCTCAGGGGAGCGGGAGAAAAAGTACTCGGGGTGCTGGATCAC
>PMZS01000241.1:0-9888 GCA_003170115.1 Spirochaetaceae bacterium | reverse complement strand
CCGATGTCGATTCCCAGCTCCAGGGCATTTGTGGACACCACGCCCTGGATGCTCCCCTCGCGGAGCCCCTTCTCGATGGCCCGCCTTTCGTTGGGCAGGTAACCGCCCCGGTAGGACTGGACCGTGATCCCGTGGTTGTCGGTGAAGAAGCTTTTCAGGGAATCCCGGATGTACGTGGCGATGAGCTCCGTGCGGATGCGCGAGCGTGCGAAGACGATCGTTTTCACTCCCGCCTTGAGAAGGCGGGTGGCAATCCTCTGGCTCTCCAGGACGACGCTGCGACGGATGCCCTGCACCCGGTCCACCAGCGGCGGATTGTACAGGACGAAGTGCCTTTCACCCGAGGGAGAGCCGTTCTCGTCCACGAGCGTCGTCTGCTGCTCGAGGATCCGGCCGGCCAGTTCGTGGGGGTTGCCGATTGTCGCGGAGCAGCAGATGAAGACCGGCGTTGCGCCGTAGAACCGCGCGATCCTCTTCAGCCGGCGGATGACGCTCGTCATGTGGGAGCCGAAGACACCCCGGTAGGAATGCATCTCGTCGATGACGACGAAATGCAGATGACTCAGGGCTTTTATCCATTTGGGATGATTGGGGAGGATCCCCGTGTGCAGCATGTCGGGGTTGGTGATGATGATCCGGCCCTCGTCCCGGGCCGAGATCCGAATGGAGCCGGGCGTGTCTCCGTCATACGTGAAGACTTTCACCGGGATCTCCCCGCCGAGCACCACCTCGTTCAGCTCCGACTGCTGGTCCTGGGAAAGAGCCTTGGTGGGAAACAGGTACAAGGCGCGCGCATCGGGGTCTTCGAGCAGCGCCTGGAGAACGGGCAGGTTGTACGCGAGCGTCTTTCCCGAGGCGGTGGGGCTGACAAGGACGACGCTCCTGCCCGCGCGCACCTCGTTCCAGGTTGCACGCTGGTGGCTGTAGATCCGGTCAATCCCGCGCGCTTTCAGCGCCGAGCAGATGCGAGGATCGACACCGGGCGGGAAGTCCGTGTACGTGCCTTCCCGCGCAGGCATCACTTCCCAGTGGGTCACCCTTTCACTGAACTCCGGATCCCGACGCAGTGACCCGATGATGTCGGTCAGCATCCCCCTCCCCCCGCTTCCATAGTACCACGGCCGCCGGTGCCGGACAAGAACCGGCCCGGACGGGCTGGAACACTCCAGGGCGGCGTTCGCCACACATGGTCTGTGCCATGCGGTGTTTGAGCTATGCCTTGACCAGCAGGAAATCATTTTGAGTCATGAGCTCCTCCAGGAGCTGGGCGCAGCCTTGGAGAAGAAACCGAAGGTGCCTCGCACCGTGTCGAAAAAAACTGTTGAATACCTGAAAGAGCACGCGTCTGTCTATCGAATGAAAGGTCCTTACAAAAAAATATCACGAGATTCCGGGGAGAATGGACCAGGATAAAGCCGAACGGCGGTATTGTTCGATGATGATCTCAATCAGATCTTCAACGCCTGCACGTCATATCTGCTGTCGATCGGCATCGAAGTTTCCTGATCGATAAATCATTCGGCGGGCAGCCAGACCGTGAACGTTGAACCGACGCCGGGCGCGCTCTCCACATCGATCCTCCCCCCTTTCCCGGTCACGATGGAGTGAGATACGGCAAGGCTCAGCCCCACGCCGCGCACCTGCGCCTGGGGCGAATCCGGGGAGGCGTGCTCCCCTTTTTCCGAGAAAAACGGGGTGAAGAGGCTGCTCTGCCTTTCGCGGGCAATTCCGATGCCGGAGTCCTGGACGCGAAGAAACGACTGCCCGTCAAGCGTCCCCGTGCGAACATTGATCTTCCGCACCGGTTGTCCCAGGACCGCGTGCCGGGCGTTGACCAGGAGCGCATCGACGATGAAATCAAGCTGGTGCCGGTTGATCGTGACAGGCATCTCATCCTCGAGGGCCAGATCCAGGGTCACCCCTTCACGGGCGAGGCCCGCCCCGAGGGACGTGGACACTGAGCGCATCACGTCACCGAGAAGCACGTGCGCCTCATCTGCGCCGGGAGCCACCGAAAGGGGCATGATGTGCGTGGTGATATCGACCGCCCTTTCGAGTGCCTGACGGACCGACTTCAGGTAGCATCTCGCGATCTCTGGCATTCCTTTTGCGGATTCCAGCACCTGGACGTATCCAAGAGCCACGGCGTTGATGTTGTTGAACTGGTGGGCCACTCCCGCGGCAAGGGTCCCGAGGGCCGCAAGCCTCTCCGCCCGCAGGAGCCGGGCCTCGGCCTGCCGCATCTCCGTGATATCGCTGCCGATGAGAATAGCCGTCACCACGTTCTCCGCGGGCTGCAACGGCACCAGCGTGATGCGCCACACCCTGGGTCCGCCACCGCCGACCGACAGCGAGGTTTCGAAAGAAATGATTCCCGTCCGCGCCGCCTCCCTCACTCGAGATGCCATCTGTATCGCTCGCGCCGGATCTTCGTCACCGAAGCTTGCGCGCCCCGCGAGATTGGTGAAAAGGAACGCTCCGGAAGAATCCACGATGCTGATCCAGTCCGGCGAACCTTCGACGAGCGCTCGATACCGGGATTCTGAGCGCTTGATGCGCAATTCGCCCTGCTGGCTCAGCTGGCCCGCTGCCAGAAACACATTGATCACGAGAAACACAACCAGGCTCCCGAGGAACCCCATCCGCCTGTAGAGAAAGACTTCATCCATCGCTCCGACAACAACCACGGACCAGCCCGGGAAGTTCAGAAACGCGCGGGACAGTGTCCACGGGGCCCCGCGCCAGAAAACTTGAGTGCCATAACCGGGGTTTTCCTTCAGAAGAGGTTCAACGGCTCCCTCATCCGCGGGCGCTGCCCAAAGGGCGCGACCAGCGAGGTCAGGGTCGCGGGACAAAAAGATAACCCCCGATGCATCGACGACAAAGGCTTCCTCCGCGGGATCGGTCAGGAGAAAGTCGGACGGGATGCTCCACACGGTGAGCGCCACGCCTGCCACCGACGCTCCAGGGCCCCGGACAGGCGACGTGCAAAAGTACCGTCGTTCATGAGTTGCGGGGTCGACGCCGAGATACCTGCCTTCTTTTCCCAGGAGAGCGTCCGCGACGAATGATGATCCTGCGTGGGACACTCCGTAGAACATGCCGCCCGACAAGGCGCCCGAAGCGGCAACGGCCTTGCCGTGCGCGTCCAGCAGGTAGCAGTCCACTTTTAACGTCCCGGCGAACTGGTTGAGCACTTCTTCCGCTTCCGTGCGCTGCGATTCGTCCGGGCGCAGCAGGAAAGCCTCAACTTGCGGTGATCCCGCAACGATGGCGGTGTCGCGTTCGATTTCGCGCGTCAGTGCCGTGAACGTGTAAAGGATGGCATTCGTATCAGCTTCCAGACTTGTGCCCAGGTCCTCCGTTGCCTGCTCACCAAATCTGACGGCGACCAGGGTTCCGAGCACCAGCACGAGTGGCAGGGCGAGATAGATGCACAGAATCGTGATCCGAACAGGCGACCAGCCGAAACCGCGGCTTGCGTGCTCGAAAGAGCGCCAGGCGAACAAGGAGAGGCTGATGGCCAGCGCAAGCGTTGAGATCGCCCGCGCGGCGAGGAGCGCGTCATCCACCCTGCCGGGGAAGAATGCTTCACCCGCGGAGGCTGCGAGCGCAATCAGGCCAAAAGCTGCAAGCGTCCATCCGTGAACCACCAGCAATGGTCTGCCGGGGGTTCGCACGCCGGAAGCGGAAAACAGCCAGCGCATTCCCAACGCAGCCCCGGGGAACGCCATCAGGAGGATGGAAAGAACCGAAAAAATCGCCGGCCCGAAAAGCAGCCCCGCGGTGGTGCACGCCGCTGTCAGAGTCAGGACGACCGCGAGTATCGCGGCTTTGCGTCGCCGGCCTGCCGGCGGCGCGGACGCGAAGGAGAACAGGTTGGCGAAGGAGAACAGTTGAAGTGCCGGCGCGACGAATGCTCCCCCCGGCCTGCCGGCGGGCACGGGAAAAACGAGGATCCAGATTACCGCGAGTCCCTGCAAGAGGTAGAAGTTGAAGAAAGACATCCAGCGGCGCTCGGGCGCTTCCTGCCCGCTCAGCACCACGCAGTGCGTGGCACAGACAACGCAGGCGGAAAGAGAAAAGAACGCGATGAGGTCACCCTGTCCCGTGAGAAGCCCCATGGATTCTTCCAGAACGATCATACCATGTCCGCATGCCGTGTGGTATGATGCCGGGATCGTGGAAGGGAGCGCGGAACGATGAAAGAATCCACGGACGAGAAATACCGCAGCATTTTCGAGCATTCAGCGGTCTCGCTGTGGGAAGAGGATGTTTCGAAACTGCGGTCAAAAATCATTGAGCTGAAGAAGCGCAGAAACTTCAACCTTCGCGACCACCTTGCATCTCATCCCGAGTTCGTGCAGGAAGCCGTCGGCCTGATCGAGGTGACCGACGTGAACCAGGCCACTCTCCAGCTTTTCGAGGCTGACCGAAAGGAACAACTTCTCGGTCCCATCAAACTCGTATTGGATCCCTTTTCCACGATCGGCTTCCGGGACACGATCCTTGCGATCGACGAGGGGAGAAGCGACATAGAGTCGGAATCCACGGTGGTGACATTGAAGGGAAAGAAACTGTCGGTCCTCGTAAAGTCTTACATCCCGGCGGCGGATGCCGCCTATCCTTTGATGCTGGTCAGCCTCATCGACGTGACGGGGCGGAGGAAGGTGGAAGCCGAGCTGCAGAGAGCGAAAGAGTTCGCCGAGAACCTGATCAACACGGCGAACGTCATGGTAGTGAGCCTCGATCCCGGTGGGCGCGTAACGCTTTTCAATGAAGCAGCGGAGAACATTACGGGCTACACACGCGCGGAGATCATGAACCGAAGCTGGTTTGAGACAATCACGCCGAAGGAACGGTACCCGGAGGTGTGGAAGAAGTTCGAGAAACTCACTCGCGAGGGGGACATTGGAAGGTTTGAAAACCCCATTCTCACCAAAGCGGGTGAAGAGCGGGACATCGTGTGGCAGAACAGCCGGATCCTGGAGCGCGAAAGCATCATGGGCACGCTCTCCTTCGGCATCGACATCACGGACCGTAAGCGGATCGAAGAGGAGCTCGCCTCGGAGAGGTCCCTCTTCAACACGTTGATGGACAACCTCCCGGATCAAATCTACTTCAAGGACAGGATGAGTCGATTCATCCGGGCAAGCAAGTCCCACGCGCTCGTGCTCGGGCTCGCCGATCCGTCACAGGAGATCGGAAAGACTGACGCCGATTTCTTCGGGGCCGACCACGCGCAGAAAGCGCTTGAAGACGAACAGCGGATCATGCGCACGGGAGAGCCGGTGTTGGACCTGGAGGAGAGGTTGACGTATCCGGACCGGCCTGACACCTGGGCCATCACGACGAAGATGCCACTCCACAACGCCCAGGGAGAGATCATCGGCACGTTTGGAATCACCCATGACATCACCGAGCGAAAACGGACGGAGGTAGCTCTCGCCTGGGAGCGCAGCCTGTTCGACATGCTTATGGAAAATGTCCCCGATGCTATTTACTTCAAGGACAAGGCGAGCCGTTTCATCCGCACGAGCAGGTCGCACGCGAACGAGCGCGGGCTCTCGGACCCGTCGGAGGAAACCGGAAAAACGGATGCGGATTTTTCCGGCCCAGAACATTCGCAGAAAGCACTCGAGAACGAGCAGCGGATCATCCGCACGGGAAAGCCCATCGTGGATGTCGACGAAAGGGTGACATACCCTGGCCGGCCCGATGCCTGGTTCATATCATCGAAAATGCCGCTCCGCGACTCCGCCGGCGAGATCATGGGGACCTTCGGAATTTCGCATGATATCACCGTGCGAAAGCAGCTTGAATCGAAAAATAAGCTGCTGGCGACCCTCGTCGAATCCGCGGACGATGCCATTGTGGGTATAGACCTGGACGGCAGAATCACCGTGTGGAACAGGGGCGCGGAAGCTCTTTATGGATACTCCGCCCAGGAAATGATCGGCACGGCGACCTCCGTTCTGATCCCGCCGGACCTTGAAGAGGAAGCGCATCTGATGAGGGAACGGCTCATGCGCGGCGAGCAGATCACGCATTTCGAGACCACCCGTCTTCGTAAGGATGGTTCCAGGATCACCGTCTCCCTCACCCTTTCGGCAATTCGCGACTCTGAGGGCAGGATGGTGGGAATGGCATCCACGGCGCGGGATGTCACGGCACAGAAGGCTCTCGAAGCGCAGCTCAACAGGACCCAGCGGCTGGAGAGCCTGGCCACGCTCGCCGGAGGGGTGGCGCATCAGTTCAACAACATCAACACCGTCATCAAGGGGTACCTCGACGCCATTCTGGCTTCCCCCGACGCTTCCCCCACGGCACGGGCATTCGGTGAGGAGGCGCTGAAGGGGGTGGATCGGCTGGTGGATATTACCGCCCGTCTGCAGGGACTCACCTTCTCTTCGGAGCCCGGAGGTGAGACCTGCCGCCTGGACCAGCTCGCGCGGTCCCTTCTGCCCGCATTCGAGAAGAGATTCGCTGAATTGAAAGTAGCGGTCGTTCTCGAGGTGCAGGAAACGCCGCGGGTCCGGATACACAATTCCCGCGCCGTTTTCGTCTTCAACGCCCTGCTCGGCAATTCCCTGGACGCCATGCTGGACATGCCCGTTCGGACGTTGACTCTCCGGACCGGCGTCGGGCCACAATCAGCCTTCCTCGAAGTGCGCGATACGGGATGCGGCGTTCCCCGGGAGGATATCCCCCGTCTGTTCACGCCATTTTTCACGAAGAAAGGCGAATGGGCGGCCTCGGATTCGCCGCAGGCGAACGTGAAGGGCGTGGGTCTGAGCCTTTCCATCTGTCGGAGCACGGTTTCTGATTCCGGGGGGAGGATAGAAGTGGAAAGCGAGCCGGGACTGGGCACGACATTCCGCGTCTGGCTGCCGACCGCAGATTGAACCCCGAGCGCGGAATCCAGGTATATTACTCCGAAAGGAGACCAGACCATGAAACGCCTGATGACATATGGATTGATCGCGCTCCTGATCTCGGCGGGCGGCGCGCTTTTCGCCGCGGACTCCGGGAAGCCGGTGGTAGTGGGTTCGAAAATCGACACCGAAGGATCGCTGCTGGGCAAGATGATCGTGAAGCTCCTCGCCGCAAGGGCAATTCCCGTGGTGGACAAGGTCGGCTTTGGCACCACGGACGTCGTGCGAAAGGCGATCATCGCCGGCGAGCTGGACGTGTACCCCGAGTACACGGGAAACGGGGGCTTCTTCTTCGACGGGACCGACCCGAACGTGTGGAAGGACGAGAAGAAGGGCTACGAGACCGTGAAAAAGCTGGACATGGACAAAAACGGGCTCGTCTGGCTCACCCCGTCCCCGGCGAACAACACGTGGGCAATCGCGGTGCGCAAGGACGTGGCCGTCAAGGAGAAGCTTGTCAGCCTGGACGACATGGCGCGGTTTGCCAACGCGGGGGGCAGGCTGAAGCTCGCCGGCTCGGAGGAGTTCATCTCCCGGCCTGACGCGCTGCCTTCGTTCCAGAAGGCGTACGGCTTCACGCTGAAGAACGACCAGCTGCTGTCGCTGTCCGGCGGGAACACGGCGCTCACCGAGGCGGCGGCCGCGCGCGGCACCGACGGGGTAAACTTCGCCATGGCCTACGGCACAGACGGCTCCCTTTTCGCACTGGGGTTGGTCGTTCTGAAGGACACGCGGGGCGTGCAGCCTATCTACGAGCCGACGCCCATTGTGCGGAAGGACACCCTGGCCCGGTACCCGGCAATCGATGCGGTGCTGAAGCCGGTCTTTCTCTCCCTGGACCTGACGACCCTTCAGAGCCTGAACGCGAGGATCGCGGTGAACGGGGAGACCGCGGATGCGGTCGCGGCGGATTACCTCACGAAAAAGGGCTTCCTGAAATAGACTTCGGGAGGCGCGCGGCAAATGAGATGGGAGAGCGGAGAACCGCCGGCACGGCGGGGATAGACGTTCCAACTCTGGTCTTCGCCGTGGCGGGCATCGCCGCGGCGGCCGTCTTTTCCTTCGTCCGCGCGCGTCCCAACAGGATCGCGGACGGCGTTTCCCGTCTGCTCGTCCAGGAAGACCCCGCCGCGGCCTGCATCCTGCTGGCTCTCTGGGGGATCGCGGGGGTTGCGGCGATCGTTCGAATGGCTGAGGGCGCCCGTGCGAGACTGGTGACGCTGGTCTCCATAGGCGCGCCGCTCTGCGCGATCGTGGCGGCGGGCGTCGTCACCGGAAGGCTCGGGGGACCCGATCCGATCGCACGGATATCCCTCTCCGTCGGGTTCTGGGCAACCGCCATCCTGGGCTACTCCACGTTTCTCTCCGCGTCACGAAAAACAGGCCTCGGGGAGGGACTCGCACGGCGCGTCCTGGGGTTCTCCGTCCCGGTTCTCCTCGGTGCCCTCCTTTTCTCCGGCCTGCTGGACGCGGTTTCGGTGATGAGGGAATGGGCGGTTCAGAAGACGGTGTTCCTCGCGGAGGCGACCACGCACCTCGTCCTGGCGGGAAGCGCCGTGCTCGTCGGGTGCCTGCTTGGAGTCCTGATCGGAGTCCTTTCGTTGCGCCACCTTCTGGTAAGACGGGTCGCGTTTTTCATCCTCAACATCGTTCAGACCATTCCCAGCCTCGCCCTGTTCGGCCTGCTGATCCTTCCCCTGTCGGCCCTTTCGCGGCGCTTTCCCCTCCTGCACGAATGGGGAATCAGCGGGATCGGCCGGGCACCGGCGATCCTCGCGCTCTCCTTCTATGCAATGCTGCCGATTGCGCGAAATACCTTCACGGCACTCTCGCAGATACCGGCGTCCCTGCGTGACGCGGGAAAGGGCATGGGAATGACGCGGGGGCAGCTCCTCGCACGCGTGGAGGTGCCCCTCGCGCTTCCCCTGATCCTGGCGGGAGTACGGACCGCGGCTGTCCAGGCCGTCGGGAACACCGTGGTCGCCGCCCTGATCGGTGCCGGAGGCCTTGGAGTCTTCATCTTCCAGGGATTGGGCCAGTATGCCGCCGACATGATTCTCCTCGGGACCCTGCCGGTTATCGCAATGGCGGTGATCGTCGACATGCTGATGGGCGGCCTGGTGCGCCTCCTCACTCCGAAGCCGCTTCGCGAGGCTGCCGCATGATCCGTTTCGAGGGGGTGACGCGACTCTTCGGCACGGTGAAGGCCGTGGACGGGCTGGACCTCGCCATCCACGACAGGGAGCTGTGCGTGCTCGTGGGGCCATCAGGGAGCGGGAAATCCACCATGCTGCGGATGATCAACCGCCTCATCGAGCCCACCGAGGGCGTGGTCTCCATGGATGGAAAAGACGTCAGGGCGATGAGGCCGGAAATTCTGCGCCGAAGCATCGGGTACGTCATCCAGAACGTCGGGCTGTTCCCCCACCTCACCGTCGCCGCCAACGTGGCAACGGTGCCCCAGCTTCTCGGCTGGAACCGGCCACGAGTCGAGGCACGGGTGGAACGGATGCTCACCCTGGTGGGCATGGACCCGGCCTCGTATCGAGGCCGATATCCGCACGAGCTTTCCGGCGGGGAGGCACAGCGGGTCGGGGTGGCCCGTGCGCTGGCATCGGATCCGCCCGTCATCCTCCTGGACGAACCATTCAGCGCCGTGGATCCGGTGAACAGGCTGAGGCTCCAGGACGAGTTCCTCTCCATCCAGAAAGAGCTCCGCAAAACCGTCGTCTTCGTGACCCACGACGTNNGTTCGTCGGCGCCGACCGGGCGCTGAAGAGGCTTTCGCGTTTTCCGGTTCGGGGGTACGTGAAGCCGGCAGTCTCGGCAAGGATCGACGATGAGCCGGGTATGCGGCGGGGCGGCGCCAGATTCCTCTGGATCGTGGATGCGGCAGGCACGCTCATCGGCAGCCTCGACACCACGCTCGCCGCCCGCTGCGTCGATGCACGTG
>PMZS01000224.1 GCA_003170115.1 Spirochaetaceae bacterium | reverse complement strand
GCGCTGCTGAGAGGACGTGCACGATATCCCCGTCCTGCTCGCGCACCTCCAGCACGCGCGCGCCGTCCAGGGTGCCCAGGTCACAGGGCTGCCCGCCGCCTCCCGGGTAGAAACATGTGCGGTCCAGCACGACCTCGCAGCGTCCGTCGGGAAGGGACGCGGTGCGGATCACCGCCGCATCGAACTCGAGCCTGCCGGAATCGACGTAGTACAGCTTTTCGGTCACGGGTACGGAATACCGCCATTCCTTCTCCTTGACAAGGCTTTGGACCGAACTCTATCCTGATCGTCCCATGGAAGCGCAGGCACTGGAATTCCTCAAGAGCTTGAGCGAGAGCTTCGGCCCGTCCGGTTTCGAGCGGGAGCCGGTGTCCCTGGTGAAGAGCTACGTCCAGCCCTTCGCGGATGAGATCAGCGGCGACAAGCTGGGCTCGCTGCATTTCAGCGCAAAGGGGAAGCCCGGGGAGCCGGTGGTTCTCCTCCCTGGCCACGTGGACGAAGTGGGGTTCATCGTTTCCGGAGTCAACGCGCATGGGTTCCTCACGTTCAATACGATCGGCGGCTGGTTCGACCAGGTCCTCCTGGGCCAAAGGGTGAAGGTGCGCGGCTCCCGGGGAATGGTGCGCGGCGTCATCGCCGCCAAGCCGCCGCACATCCTTCCTCCCGAGGAGCGGGCAAAGGTCGTTCCCCGGGAGAAGATGTTCATCGACATCGGATGTTCCAATGAGAAGGAAGCAAAGGACATGGGGGTGCGAATCGGGGATCCCGTGGTGCCCGACTCCCCGTTCTATATCATAGAAAAGAACGTGTACCGCAAACCCGAGGGCGGCGGAGAAGAGAAGCCCGCCGGAACGGCGCGGCTTGCCTGCGGCAAGGCGTTCGACGACCGGGTCGGCGCGTTCGTCGCCGCCGAGGTGGTGAGACGCCTGAAGCAGGAGCGAATCGCTCATCCCAATACGGTGACCGGCGCGGCCACTGTTCAGGAAGAAGTGGGCCTGCGGGGGGCGCGGACCTCCGCCCATGTCGTGCAGCCCGACGTCTGCATCACGTTGGAGGTGGATATTGCAGGGGACGTCCCCGGCATCGAGCCGCACGAGGCACCCACGAAGATGGGTCTCGGGCCCGCGATTCTGACTTATGATGCATCGATGATCCCCAACCAGGCGCTGAAGGAGCTTCTCATCAGCACGGCGGAGGAGCGGAAGATTCCCTTCCAGCTCTCACAGATGAAGGGCGGGGGCACCGACGGCGGGGCCATCCATATTGCCAACGCGGGTTGCCCCACCGTCGTGCTCACGATCCCGACACGGCACATCCATTCTCACGTCGGAATGCTCAGCCTGGACGATGTGGACAATGCGGTCACCCTTCTCGTCGAGGTGGTCAAGCGCCTTGACGAAAAAACCGTTGATTCATTTACCACGATCTGAACACGCCGCGAGTTTTGCGGCGGGGAGGCACGCATGCCTGCTCTGGCCTCGCTTGATGACCTGAAAGAAGTGCTCGCCCGCCTTGAAGAGCTCAAGGCGTCGCACTCTGAGGCATATGAAGCGTTTTCCGGAATA
The DNA here is from genome assembly GCA_003170115.1 of Spirochaetaceae bacterium. GTDB lineage: Bacteria > Spirochaetota > Spirochaetia > SZUA-6 > Fen-1364 > Fen-1364. The sequence continues at coordinate 2,928 of PMZS01000224.1, read as the reverse complement.
TTGAGGAAGCACCGGAAAGTAGGCTACAAGAACATCTGCAAGCTCCTGCTCGGAGAGGCCACGCCGGAAAAGCTCAAGGGTGAATAACAACCCCGTCATCGTCGCCTTCGACGTGGAAACCACCGGCCTCGTTGCCGGAGTGGACCGCGTCGTGGAGCTCGCCGCCGTCGCCTTCCAGAGTGACGAGATCCTGGGAGTCTTCTCCCGCCTGGTAAACCCCGGGATACCGATGCCGCCCGCGGCCTCCCGTGTCAACGGCATCACCGACGAGCTGCTCGCGGAAGCGCCGCCTCCGGCCGCGGCGCTGCCGGACTTCCTTCGCCTGCTGGGCCGGGGAACGCCCGTGGCGCACAACGCGGCTTTTGACGTCGGGTTCGTGGGCGTGGAGGCGGAAACGGCGGGACTGCCTGCCCCGGAGGGGCCGGTGCTGGACACACGGGGCCTCGCGCGGTGTGCGTTTCCCGGTCGGTTCAGCTACGGCCTGGCCAACCTTGCGCGGGATCTTGGGTTGGAGACGCCGGGCGCCCACCGAGCGCTTTCGGACGCCCATGCCTGCCGCCAGCTTTTCCGGTCCTGCCTGGGGAAGCTGGAAAAAGACGCCGATCTTTCGATCCAGGACCTCATCCGGCTGAGCGGCGCGCCCCTGGATTTTCGCGGGAATGCACCCCGGCAGCCGCGGACCGCGCGGCTTCTCCAGCAGGCCCTGGCCAGCGGAGCAATGGTGGACATCTCCTATCGGTCGAGTTGCGGCATCCTCACCAACCGCCTCATCAAGCCGATCTCGTTTTCCACGGTCGGGGGAAGCGTCGCGGTTGTCGCCTTCTGCACGCTGAGGAATGACACCCGTACGTTTTTCCTTGGCGCCATCACTGAAGCAAGGCTCGCCCCATGATGCGCGCCATCCTGCTTGCCGGGTGGAGCCGTGTGCCTGAAGGGCTCCGGCTTCGCGAGTTTGCGGTCCTGCCCCTTCCGCGGCCGCCGTTCGGACGAACCTTCCCGGCATGGCAGCGCCTTGCGGGCGGCATGGACGTGGAAATGTCCGCCTCATGGCTCGTGCTGAGGGGCGATGCCGGGCACGTGCCGGATGAAGTGAAGGCGGGCTTCCGCGGTTGCCTGTCGGCAGACCCGGGCGCCACGGACGGCAGCCTGCGGCGCACACTGGATCGGCTGGACGCGGCCGCTTCCCGTTCCCGGATTCTCACCGACTTCGAAACCGTGGAGAAGCGATGCAGCCGGTTTCGGCGCGCGGGCAAGCGCCTGGTCTTCACAAACGGAGTATTCGATCTTTTCCACGTCGGCCACCTTCATCTCCTGCGGTCGGCGCGCGCGCTGGGCGGGGCCCTGGTGGTGGGCATCAACAGCGACGATTCCGCGCGGCGACTGAAGGGCCGGACCCGGCCCGTGGTTCCCCAGTTCGCGCGCGCCGAGATCGTGGCGGGAGTCCGTGGCGTGGATTTCTGCGCAATCTTCGGGCAGGGCGACCCCCGGGAGCTTCTCCGCGCCGTGCGGCCGGATATACTGGCAAAAGGATCCGAGTATTCACTTGCCGGGGTCGTGGGAAGAAAGCTGGTGGAAGGCTGGGGCGGCAGCGTGCAGCGCGTTGCCCACGTGTCCGGCTGGTCATCCTCGGGGCTCATGCAGCTTGTGCGGGAGAGGCAACGCTGACCGGGCCGGTGTGATATTCTCCGAGCCAGGAGGAGTCGGAATGGCTGTTCTCACTCGGGAAGCCGTGAGCGGCATCGATGCGATATTGGACGGGGCGCGGAGCGAGGGAAGGTCGTCGCTGTACGAGCACGAAGTGTACGGGATCCTCTCCTGCCTGGGGCTCACCGTGCCGCTCTTCCACTTCGTCCGGGATCCCCGTGAGGTCAATGAGGCGGGGCTCCGAAAGATCGGCCCTACCCTGGTGGTGAAGATCGTCTCGCCGGATGTGCCCCACAAGCAGAAGCTGGGCGGCGTGCGCGTGGTAAGCGCCACGGATCCTCTCTACGTGCAGTACGTGCTTTCGCGGATGCGGGACGAGGTCGAGTCGCATTTTGCCGCGGCAGAGCGGCCCACCATCGCGGGATTCCTGCTCGTCGAGCATGTCCCCCACACGCAGGCGCTGGGGAACGAGGTGCTTATCGGCTTTCGGGAGGATCCCGCCTTCGGTCCGGCGCTCACCGTGAGCAAGGGCGGAGATGACGCGGAGTTCTTCGCCCGGAACTACGACCCCGCCAACATTTTCCTTCCGCCCATGGAGTACGATGACGCCCTTGTGCTGATGCGCTCACTGCACATCAGGCGCAAGTTCGAGCAGATCGGGCATCCCGAATACCTGGAGATGATGGCACGCGCGCTGGCGCAGTTCAGCGCAATCTCCCTGGCTTATTCCCCCATGGCGTCGATGCCTCGCTGGGTTTTCAAGGCGCTGGAGGTGAACCCGTTCGCCATCTCCACGGACGGACGGTTCGTGGCCCTCGACGGCCTGGCCGAGTTCGCCGCGGCTCCCCCGGTGGAGGAATGGAACCCGAGGGTGAACCTTGGAAACCTGGACGCATTCTTTCGGCCGCGCGGGGTGGCGGTTGTCGGCGTCTCCGCCGACCTCTCGAAGTACAGCATGGCGCGCGACATCGCCGAGCTCCTCCACGAATTGCACCGTGAGGACCTCTACCTCGTCAATCCGCGGGAAGGATCGCTGAGGTTCGGGTCACGCGAATACCGGCTGTACCGCGATATCGCTTCGCTGCCGGCGCAGGTGGACCTTGCCGTCTATGCGGCCCCCGCGCTGAACGCGCCCGCCTTCCTGCGCGCCTTGGCCGGCACCGGTGTCCGGGCCGTGGTCCTGATCCCCGGCGTCCCTTCCTCTCTGCCCTATGCCGAGTTCGCGCGCCAGCTCCGCGACTCAGTACCCCCGGGCATCCGGATCATCGGGCCCAACTGCATGGG
>PMZS01000391.1 GCA_003170115.1 Spirochaetaceae bacterium | reverse complement strand
CGCGAGGACGAGCGGGCCCAGTTCCTGAAGGGCCTCGACGAGGCACGGAGACTGCTGTCCCATTTCACCGATTCGTGAGCCTCGGCGCGGGCCCCGGATAGAAAAATTCTTGACCGCCCATGTCAGCTATGCTACCCTGGCGTTGCGATAATCCTTATCAATTGGGGACAAGCATGGAAGACACTGTCGTAAAGGTCCACTGGGCGGTCGCTCAAAGATTGCCCGACGCGCCGGCCATCCGGTACAAGGACCGGGCGGGCGCATGGACCGCCCTCACCTTCCGCCAGTTCGCGAGCCTTTTCGAGTGCTTCGGGGCCGGGCTCCTGGACTTCGGCGTGAAGCGCGGCGACCACGTGGGCGTGATTTCCGATAACCGCAAGGAGTGGATGATCGCGAATGTCGGCATCTCCGGGATCGGGGCGGCCGATGTTCCGCGGGGTTCCGACACCATGCCGGAAGAAGCCTGCTTCATCCTGAGGCATGCCGATTGCGCGCTGACCCTCGCGGAGAATGCCGAGCAGGTGAAGAAGATCCTCTCGAAGAAACAGGAGCTTCCGCTCCTGAAGACAATTGTCGTCATGGACGAAGGTTTTGTTCCCGGCTCTGTTCCCGCACCCGCCGGTGTCGAGCTGCTGGCGTTCGCGCAGATCATGGAGCGGGGAAAGAGGAAGCTTGCCTCCGATGCGCAGGCATTCCAGAGGGAAATGGCGGCGGGGAAGTCCGAGGACCTGGCCACGATCATCTACACGTCAGGGACCACCGGTGAGCCGAAGGGAGTCATGCTGACCCATGCGAACTTCCTGCACAACCTGAGGACCGTTCCGAACACAATTGATGTGGGGCCCTCGGATATCTTCCTTTCGGTCCTGCCGGTGTGGCACTCCTTCGAGCGTATCATCGACCACTTCGTGCTCTCTCGAGGAGCCTCCATTGCCTACTCAAAGCCCGTGGCTCAGGCCATGATGGCCGACATGGCGGCGGTGAAGCCCACCGTCATGGCATCGGTGCCCCGGATCTGGGAAGGCGTGCGGGCGGCCATCTACCGCAATATCAACGAAGAGGGCGGGATCAAAAAGGCTCTTTTCGGATTCTTCGTCGCCGTGGGCCTGGCGCATGCCACTGCCTCGGCGCTGGTGCGCGGCCTGTACCCGCAGTTTGCCAAGCGCTCGCTTGCCCTCGACTTCATCATGGGGATCTTTCCGTTCCTTCTCCTGTATCCTTTTCGCGCGCTGGGAAACGTGCTGGTGTTCAGCAAGATCAAGGCGCGCCTGGGCGGCCGGTTCCGCTTCACCGTTTCCGGCGGCGGCGCCCTTCCGCCCTACGTAGACAGGTTCTTCGCGGCGGCCGGAGTCCTTCTGCTGGAAGGCTACGGCCTGACTGAAACCACGCCGGTTGTCTCCGTGCGGCTCCAGCATCACCCCGTGCCGGGGACCATCGGGCCGCTGCTCGCGGAACAGCAGATGAGGATCCTGGACCCCGAGACCGGCAAAGAAGTCGGCCCGGGACACAAAGGCGTCATCCACCTCAAGGGACCGAACGTCATGAAGGGCTACTACAAGCGGCCCGACAAGACCGCGGAAGTGCTCACGCCTGACGGATGGCTGGACACGGGTGACCTGGGGATGGTGACGTGGAAGGGAGAGATCCGCATCGTCGGCAGGAGCAAGGAGACCATTGTGCTCCTGGGCGGGGAGAACGTGGAGCCGGTGCCAATCGAGGACACGATACTGGAGTCCGAATATATCGACCAGGTGATGGTGGTGGGACAGGACCAGAAGTTTCTCGCCGCCCTCATCGTGGCGAACAAGGACGCGCTGGAGAAATACGCCGCCGCGCAGGAGATCTCGTACGTTTCCAACGAGGACCTGTGGGAGAACGAGCAGATCAACGAGCTTATCTCCGACGAGATCCAATCACGTGTCTGCGCAAAGCGCGGGTTCCGCGAGTTCGAAAGGGTGTTCAGGTTCAGGCTGCTGCCCAAGCACTTCGAAATGGGAATGGAGCTCAGCGCGAAGCAGTCGGTGAAGCGCCACGTGGTGGACACAATGTACGCGAAGGAGATCGCGGGGATGTTCGGGAAATAGCTCAGCCGTTCCTCTTTTTTTCCTTCAGGTCGTCCTTGTTGAGAATGAGGATGTTGCCTGCGGCGTCCTGCACGAACACCTCCGTGCCCGAGACGAGGATGTAGGTTGACGTGTCAACCGCGGTCTCGGATTGTGCCTGCAGCGCAAGGGATGCGTCGAATCGACCGAGGAAGGCGCCTTTCGCCGTGCTGAGCACCGCATAGGTCGAGTCGCTTGACGCGGCGAGGTAGCTGGTCGGCGCGATGTTGTCTTTGCCCTGCTTCTGTACTGCCAGCGTGGCCGGGTCCACCGAGACCAGTCGGACAGCGGCGTTGCCGCCCGTGGCACCGGCAACCACGACGATCGATGAGCCCACCGTCACGTACAGCCGCCCCCTCACCGTGTTCAAGTCCGACTGGGAGAGGAGCTTGCCAGAGGTCCTGTCGATGAGGACAAGCTTTCCCAGCTTGTCGGGAGACGCGGCCACAGCGTAAACGAACAAGAGCTGTCCCGGGGCCGCGGCTGCGCCCGCGGTCGTTGTCGCCGCGTTCGGCTGGGCCGCCTGCTGCTTGATGTTGGCCTGCTCATCGGCGGCGATCGTAGCCCGCTGCTCCTGGACTGATTTCTGGTCAGCGGCAACCTGCGCCTGTGTCTGCGCCGCCGCCTGCTGGTCCTGCTGGACCTTCTGCGACTGGGCGGCAGTGGCCTGTTCCTGCCGCGCAGCCGCCGCGCTCGCTTCCGCCGCCGCCTGTTTCTGCTGCGCAGTGGCCCCTGGTGCGGCGGCCGCTGCCTCCGCCGCGGCTGCGGCCTGCCGGTCCTGATCGAGCTTCTGCTGCTGCTCGGCGAGCTTCTGCTGGTCCACCCCGAGCTGATTCTGCTGGTCCTGTGCCTTCTGCTGGTTCTCCTCAATGCCGCGCTGCTGCAGCTCGGTGAGGTCCTTTCTCTCCGGCAGGGCCTTGCCCGGCTGTTCCTGGAGGTTCTGGATCACAGGGGGCGCGGCGAGCTGCCCGGCGGGAACCGCGGTCAGGCTCCCCTTCTGTGCGCCCGGGGAGAGGGGGATCAGCATGCGTGTCTTTCCCGGCCACTCGCTGTACTTCGTCGCAATGCCCGCGTTCTCCGCGGTGACATTTCTCATGACGATTGTCTTGTACACCCCGCCCAGGTACGTGAGGTTGCCGCGGAACACGGCGTTGTAGTAGACGACGAACCGGGCGAGCACCTGGGCGTCTGTGGGCGAGTAGCTGTAGGCGGCCTGGAGGTACCCGCTGACCATGCGCATGATGTTGACCACATCGTCCACCTCGGCGCCTGCCTCCAGGATGAAGATGTCCGCGTCCAGCTTTGCGCCCTCGGCGGGCCCGACTGCATGGATGAGGCGATACCTGCCGCCGAAGGTCAGTTCCCCTGGCGATGAGGTCACGCCGCGGCCCAGGCCCGTGCCGATGCCCACTATCTGCTCCACGGTGTTGATGACGGTATGCGGCCCGACGTAGTTGATGAATGTGATGGAGGTTCCCTGCCCCTTGGCCAGCTCGTCCTTGTCGACCTGACCGAAGGCCAGCGCGCCGACCAGGAGAAATGACAGCGCCGTCAGTTTCCTGTTCATCGGTTACTCCTCTTCGTTGAGTATATCTATTTTCAGGTCACCCTGCAGGACGGACTGCGCCGCGGCTCGGACAGCGGGGTCATAGCTGCCCCGGGAGATGGCCAGCAGTGTCGCCACCGCGGACGGCTCACCGAGTGTGCCTTCATAGAAGGCGATACGGCCGATGGAATCCACGACGGCGGATGCGAGGCGGCTGTCAGGGGGAAGGCCTGCCCTGCTGGTGAACGCCCGGACGATCGCGCGGAGGGCGGCCCCGTCGCCATCACTTGCGATGGCGCCCAGCGCCGCGATCTCAGCGGCAAGAGCCACGCCGTCGGTCTCCGCGTTGACAGCATCAAGGAGTGCGGCGCGGGACGCGGTGGATCCGACGCGGGCCAGCAGCCCCGCAGCCGCCGCGCGGAGATCCGGGAAATCGTTGACGAGCTTCTGGTTCTGGAGGGAGCGGTTGGCGAGTCCCGTGCCCACGACGTTCTCCAGCATCCGCACAGCGTACCAGGTGCTTTTGTCGAGGGAGCGGGAAGAGATGCGGCGGCCGATGTCGGCAAGGAGAAGCTGGATGCCCTCGCGCCCAGGTGCGCCTGAAAGCGCCTTGAGGTAGAGATAGTCAGTGTTCCGGGCGAGAAGCGCGTCGTTGTCCGCTGCGGGTGTGGCTTCCGTGCGGCCGGAGTGCCGCGCATCGTGGCCCGACTGCGGCCAGGGTGCAGGCGTGCCGGGGCGCGTTTCGAGCTGCGGGACGGGAAGACCAGCCGCAGCCATGTCCAGCGAATACACGACCCAGTCCCGGCCCCCGACCAGGATCTCGCCGCTTTCCGCTGCGGTCGCCCCGCCGACGGCCGCAGTCTTCAGGGCCCCCGAAACGGCGTGGTGAGAATCCAGGGCAACGACGGATCCGTCCTGCGCGGTGAGAAAGACAAGGTCCCCGCGGATGAAGGGAGGAGAGCCCGGGGCACGTCCGGTATCGGTCCGCCAGAGCTCCCGGCCGTCCAGGGTGAATCCGACAACGCGCCCGGCGCGAGTGTCCGCTACTATCTGAAGCGCATCGGCGGCCACTCCAATCACAGGCGCGCCGAGTGACTTCTTCCACATCGCATCGCCCGACGGGCTCACCGCGACGACTTCACCCGTGTCCGTACCGAGCACGACGCTGCCGTCCGCGGCGATCGACGGCACACCCGGCGCGGCCGTGAAGGGAAGCGACCACTTGAACTCGCCCCACGGCGTGAGCGCGTACAGTCGCCGGTCCGCGGCCGTCACGTAGATGGTCCCGGAGCCGTCGATGACCGGCTGCCCGGTCACCGCACCAGGCAGGGTCACCGCCCATTCGCGCCTGCCCAGGTGGGAGAGCGCGGAGAGCGTTCCCGTCGAAGTTCCCACGAGCACGGTGCCGTCTTCGGTCACCGCGGGGTCCCCCGCGGGCAGGCCGTCGAGACGAACGGTCCACAGCCTCCCGCCCCGCGGGTTTACGGCGATGAAGTCCTGGTTCCTGAGACCGGCATAAACCGTCCCGTCTGCGCTGACGGCAAGACAGTCCCACGGCAGCCATCCCAGGTCGTGTTTCCACAGGAGGCTGCCGCCGGACACCCAGGCATAGAGGTAGCTGTCCTCGGACAGCGCATACGTGGTGCCGTCGGGTCCCACCGCGGGTCTGCCGCGGATCTGCCCGCCGGTGGCCGCACGCCAGACGTACGGGGAAGACTGCGGCAAGGCGGACTGCGGCCACGCGGCCGGCGCCAGCGCGGTCAGCCCGCAGAGTGCGATGAGCTTGGCGAGCGCAGGCTTCCACCCCACAATGCCGAGGGTACTTCAAGGGAGGTGGATTGGCAAAGATGCCGTGAACGCGCCGCGAGTTTTCAGACGGTGCGGAAATCTGGAGGAGGGGCTGCAACAATGCAGTTTGTAGTCAGTTTCTGACTACAAACTGCATTGTTGACACCACCGTAGTCAAAATCCCGCCAGAATTGTCGGCCAGCGAGCGCCGCAGTAGAGGGCGCCCCCTGTCGCTGCCCTCGCATTGCCTCGGCACGGAGGATTAGGTAACATGCGGGCATGATCCAAGGCATCGCGCTGCGCACATTCCCCTCCACATCCAAGCTCTACGCGGACTACTGGGATGCGAAGCCGGGAATCCGCGCGATGTTCCCCCGGTATTTCAGGGACGAGAATGCGTTTGCCGAGCAGGCACGACTCATCGACGGCCGAACGTACGACAGGAGGTCACTTTGCGCAGTCCTCCGCGAGCAGAACGAGCGGCTTGGCTCGGGCGCGCTGGCGCTGGCGAACGTGGCGCGCCTGGAGGATCCGTCCGCGGTTGTCGCCATTGGTGGGCAGCAGGCGGGGTTGTTCGGCGGGCCGTTGTACACGGCATACAAGGCGCTGACCATCCTGGCCGTGGCCCGGCACGCTGAGCGCACCCTCGGGAGGCCCGTCGTCCCCATATTCTGGATCGCCTCGGAAGACAGCGACCACGCGGAAGTGGATCACGCCTGCGTGACGGATCGGGACGGAAAACTGCGGACGCTGCGCATGCCGGGGGCCGGACAGGCGAAGATCCCCGTGTCGAAGATCCGGCTCGGTGAGCCGATCGGACCGCTGCTGGATGAGCTGGCGGGCTTCCTCCCGGAGGGTGATAGCACCCGGGAAGTGATGGCCGAGCTGCGGGCCGCGTACACCCCGGGCCGGACATATCCGCAGGCATTCGGCGCGTGGATGGCAAGCCTGTTCGGGCCGCTGGGCCTCGCCCTGGTGGATCCATCGGAGCCGCGGTTGAAGCGCATCGCGCAGCCGCTCTTTGATGCGGAGATAACTGGGAAGAGTCCGGTGAGTGCTGCGGTCATCGAGCAGACGGCGCGCCTCAAAGCGGCCGGGTACGACCCGCAGATCGAGCTGCGGGATGGGTTCCTCACGCTTTTCCACCAGGACCCCGCGCGGGATGCGATCACGATGACACCGCAGGGTTTCGAGCTGAAAGCCTCGGGCAGGAAGTTCACGCCGAAAGAGCTCTCCTCACTGCTCGCCGACAAGCCGGAATCCTTCACGCCCAACGCCGTCATGCGCCCCCTGTTCCAGGACACGATTTTTCCTTCCCTCGCCGTTGTCCTCGGTCCTTCAGAGATCGCCTACTTCTGCCAGCTCTCCCTCGCCTACCAGCGGATGGGTATTCCGATGCCGCTCATGGTTCCCCGGAGCTCGCTCACCATCGTCGAGCAGAAGGTGGAGAGACTCCGCGTGAAGCTCGGCGTGGACTTCGTGCAGGTGCTGGAGCGTGGGGAGCATATCATCGACGACATCCTGCGCCGCCAGGTACCCGAGTCTCTCACGCGCCGGATGGCCGACGGCCGGCAGCGGGTCAGCGAGGCCTGGGAGGGCATCGTCTCCGAAATCGATACCCTGGACCCAACCCTCCACAGGACCGCCCTGATCGGGGCATCGCGCACAGCGCGTCAGCTCGATTTCATGGAGAAGAAGATCGCTCAGGCGGCGCGCAAGAAGAACGGCATCCTGCGCGGCCAGGTGGAACGCCTGACGGCGTCCCTGGCGCCTCTGGGGGGACTGCAGGAGCGAACGCTCTGCATCGCCCCGTTCCTGGCCCGGTACGGCCGGCGGATCATCACCCTCGTTTCAGAGGCGATCGATCCGTTTGCCCCGGAGCACCGGACGCTGGCGGTGGAATGACGAAGCCTCAAATATTGGACATTCTTGCATTCGGCGCGCACCCCGACGACGTGGAGCTGGCGGCCAGCGGGACCCTCATCCGCGCGGCCCGGGCGGGCGCGAAGACGGGCGTGATCACTCTGACCCGAGGGGAGATGGGGACACGGGGAACACTGGCGATGCGAGCAGCCGAGTTCGATGCGGCCAGTGCCCTCATGGGAGTCTCGCATCACGAGATGCTCTCCTTGCCTGACGGCCGGCTGTCGGTCGATGAGCCTTCGCGTGAGGCCGTCATCCGCGAGATCCGCGAGCACCGGCCCCGGGTCATCCTCCTGCCCTACTGGGAAGACCGGCACCCCGATCACCCGGCAACCTCCCGCATCATAGAGGAGGCGGCATTCCTCGCCGGGCTGAAGAAGCGGGACACCGGCCAGGAATCGCACCGCCCCTCCCAGCTCATCTATTACATGAGCACGTGGGAGTTCGACCCCAGCTTCATCGTGGATGTTTCAAGCGTGATCGAAGACAAGCGCCGCACTTTGCAGGCGTACGAGACTCAGTTGTTCAAACCGGGCGCGGCAGAAAGCGAACCACCGACCTACATCGCCAGCGAGCAGTTTCACGAGCTCCTGTTCGCCCGCATGGCGCACTATGGTCACCTCATCGGGAAGAAGTACGGCGAGCCGTTCAAGATCCGCGGCCACCTCGAGGTAGCCGACCTGCTGACAATGTTCGGGGAGAGGACGTTCTAGCGGAACGCGGACTCAATCGACTGTACTTTCGACTGAACTGCGAAGGGCTGTCGTAGCCCACGGCGAACCCCATGGCTGCCACGTCTTCAGGCTGTACCATGAGCCGGGAACGAGCTTCCTGCAGCCGAACTTGCTTCAAGTATTGAATGGGAGTCATGGCTGTGGCCACCCGAAAATGTCGATGAAACGACGAAACGCTCATCGCCACCATTTCGGCCAGTTCTTCGATTCGGAGAGGTTTGGAATAGTTCGTCCGAATCCACCGGATGGCCTGGCTGATCTGGGAGAGTCGGGGGTCGGCCAGACCGACCTGGCGCACTATGGCCCTTTGTTCACCACAAAGAAGATACCAAAGGATTTCACGTTCCACCAACGGGGCCAGCACAGTCCTGTCCCGAGGGCGATCCAGAAGATGAAGAAGGCGGACGACAGCTTCCAATAACTCGCCCGAGGCCTGGCCTACTCCCAGGCCCGAGAACGGCGCGGTGGGGATGTCGCTGTCCGCCACCTCCAACAACAACGTGGCGATCATCGGAGGTTTCAGCTTCAAGCTGACCGCCATATAAGGTTCCGCATCCGTTGCCGAAACGATCTGGCTCGTGATGGGTACCTCCAGGGAGACAACGAAGTATTGTCCTTCAACGTGCTCGAAGACTCTGCTACCGAGCACGGTCCGTTTGGCACCCTGAACGACGACACCGAACAAGGGTTCATAGACAACGGGCATGGGTTCCGTCGTCATTCCGAGCGTCGCGATCTTGAGGCCTTTTATGTTCGTATCGAGCAATCAATCTTCGGATTTCAACGAGCGGTTCCATAGTTTCTATAAGACTCACGGAAGAAATTATCACTTTGACAGGATTGTGCAAGAACATGCCCTGATTTTTCTGCCGTCCGAAAGACCCGGCCCAGTATTCATAGAGCATGAAAGGAACTCAAATGCGTGTCTTTGTTACAGGTGCTACAGGTTTCATCGGCTCTGCCATTGTTCAGGAGCTAATCCGCGCGGGCCACCAGGTGCTCGGCCTCGCTCGCTCGGATGCGGCCGCCAAGTCGCTTACCGCCGCTGGTGCAAAGGTCCATCGGGGTGATCTTGAGGATCTGGACAGCTTGCGGAGTGGGGCCGCCGCCGCGGAAGGCGTGATTCACAACGGTTTCATCCATGACTTCTCGAGATTCAAGGAAGTCTGCGAGACGGACAGGCACGCCATTGAGGCTCTCGGCTCCGCGCTCGCTGGCTCTGACCGCCCTTTGATCGTCACCTCCGGGACCGCGCTCGTGACTCCGGGTCGCCTTGCAACCGAAGAAGATGCGCCCGCTTCCGACTCCTCTGCGATCCCGCGTATCGCTTCGGAAGAAGCAGCAGCCGCGGCGGCGGCGCGGGGAGTGCGCGTGTCGGTGGTACGTCTTTCACCATCGGTCCACGGTGACGGCGATCACGGCTTCGTTGCAACTCTGATCAGTATCGCACGTGAAAAGGGCCTTTCAGCGTACAGAGGCGACGGGCTCAACCGCTGGACCGCTGTGCACCGACTCGATGCTGCCCACCTTTTCAGGCTTGCACTTGAGAAGGCTACGGCGGGGACCAGGTTTCACGGGGTTGCTGAAGAGGGAATTGCGTTCCGAGATATTGCTGAAGTCATCGGAAGACGCTTGAACATTCCGGTTGTAAGCAAATCATCCGAGGATGCCGCCATTCATTTTGGCTGGTTTGCAGACTTCGCCGGAATCGACTGCCCGGCCTCGAGCAAGCTGACTCAGGAACGCCTCGGGTGGCATCCCATGCAGCCCTCCCTCCTCACGGACCTCGAGCGAGGGAGCTATTTTAAAATCTGACTTGTCCCCGGCCATGGCACTGCGGTCGGATTATGATACCGCCGAAAAGTCACATGAAGGCGGATATGACTGGAACATTCATGAGATCACACGGACGGAGTTTCGCTTTTGGAGTCACGCTCGTGCTCGCCTCGTTCCTGACGGGGGGATGCTCGGCGCCGGACTCGGTCAAAGTCGTCGAGACAGTCACCGGGCCGTACACATTCGCCTACCTGGAATATGTCGGAGACTATTCCAATACAGCTCCGGTCTTCGCCGAGCTTCGGCAGGCATTGTCGCAGCAAGGGATAGTTCCCAACCGTTCCATAGGGATCTACCTGGACGACCCCAGGAAAGTGCCCGCCACCGCGCTTCGATGCATTTGCGGGGCGATCATCAAGGAGTCGGACCAGCGGAAGCTCGAAAAGCTGAGAGGACAATTCAAGATAGAGCATATTGGCAGAGGCAAGAGACTGGTCGCCGAATACCGGCTCAGCGGGCACAGTCCTTCCGAGGAGAGCTCGAAGTGCTATGCCGCTCTTTCCGACTACGCCCGGGAGAAAGGGTATATGCCGCTCGGCGGTTTCGAGTTGTACGAGGCTGACCGAGCCATTGCATGTGATGCAAACCGTTTTTTCGTCCGTACCCGTAGGTCGGGTGCTCCTGGATCAACAGTTGTCAGCCTAACCCCTGCTCGCCAGCACTTTGTCAAAGCGTGGTGAGCGGCCGCTCACCACCTCCCGATGTTCTTCCCGACATCCACGTCCAGAACAACGCGGATCTTGTGCAGCATGTCCTCCCAGAGGAAAGGCTTGTTGACGATTGCGCTGATGCCAACTTGTAACGTCTCCGCGGGCACGAGCTGCGTGGAATAGCCGCTGGCGATGAGGACTTTGACGTCGGGATCGAGGCGTCGAAGCTGTTCCAGGCAGCGATACCCGCCGATGCCTGGCATGTTCAGGTCCAGAATGACCAGGTCGGCCCGTGTGCGGGCATAGAGCTCCAGGGCGCGCTCGCCGCTTTCCGCCACTGTGACGCCGTAGCCGTACCGTTCGAGAACCTCCTGCGCGGCCTGGCGGATATCGGGTTCATCGTCGACGACCAGGATGCTCTCTGATCCTCCCCGGACAACGGGGGCCGCGTTCGCCGGCATGCCGGGCCGGGCGTTGCCCGAGGCGTGCACGGGCAGATAGACACGGAATATGGTGCCCTGGCCGAGCTCGCTGTAGCATGATATGTAGCCCCGGTGGCTGTTCACGACCGCGTAAACGATAGCGAGGCCGAGCCCGGTACCCTTGCCTATTTCTTTCGTCGTGAAGAATGCGTCGTACATCCGCTTCATCGTCTCGCTGTCCATACCCGTGCCGGTATCGGAGATGCTGAGCATTGCGTGCTCACCGACACTGAGCTGGGGATGCCGGGAGCGGAACTCCTCGTCAATCCGGACGTTTTCACTCTCGAACACCATCCGTCCACCGCCGGGCATCGCATCCCGAGCGTTCGCCGCGAGGTTCATCAGGATCTGTTTGAGCTGGGACGCGTCACCCCGAACGGCCTTCAAATCCCGGGAGAGATGTTGCTCGATGCTGATCATCTTCGGTATCGTGCGTTCCAGCATCTGGCACACTTCGACGATCTCGGCGTTCATGTCGACGTCCTCGAGCCTGCTCTCCACCCCCTTGCCGAACAAGAGCATCTGCTGCGTGAGCTGCGAACCCCGCGCGATCGCTTTCTCTATCGTGTACAGCGAGCTGACCGCCGGATCGTTCGGCGCGGACTTGTGCAGGAGCAGCTGGGTGAAGCTGGAAATGACCTGAAGGATGTTGTTGAAGTCGTGCGCGATTCCTCCGGCCAGGACCCCGACTGCCTCCGATTTCTGCGCTTGAATGAGATGGGCGGTGAGCTTCCCCCGCTCCAATTCGGAACGGTTGAGAGCGTCGAGCATCCCGTTGATGGTGCCCGCCAGCTGGGCAAGCTCGTCGTGGCCCAGGACGGCAATGCGCGTCGTTTCGCCGGTGACGCCGATACGTTGGACGTCCTTCGCCAGATGAGCAAGGGGGGAAAGCACCGTCCGTGAGAGAAGCACGAACAGGAGACCGGCGGTCATCAGGCAGCAGGCAATGAGCCCCCTGTGTCAGGGTAGTTG
>PMZS01000220.1 GCA_003170115.1 Spirochaetaceae bacterium | reverse complement strand
ACACGAGCCCGTCCGAGGTTCCCGCGAAATACGTTGCATCGGCGCCATAGGCAAGCAGAGAAGGAGCCAGGGGCAGCGCGGGCAGGTCGGCGGCAGCGGAAATGGAATCACCGCTGACCACCCAGCGTGTCACCCGACGGGCAGGTCCCGAAATGCACGTGAGCTCGTCCCCCGATTTTGATATGTCCAGTGACAGGACTCCGGCGAGCGGAGCGCGCCCGCGCTCGGCGCCCGTCACCGCGTTCATGCGGACCACTTCGTTCGAGTTGAATCCCACGATTGAGCCTCGATCTGGCGAAATGCGGATCCCCGAAAGGTACGGAACCGCCGCCACGTCCAGGGTCTGGTTTCCCGTCGCCATGTCCCAGTAGGTGATCCGGCCTGAGACCTGGTAGGTCATCAGGGTCTTTTCGGTTCGCGACATTTCGGCGAATCCCACGATCCCGAACCCCGCGGGTTGGAAGCCCACGGAGGTGCCGTCGGAGGAGCGGATGATCTTCAGTCCCTGCCAGGACGATTCGCCGAACAGGATGTAGGTCCCCAGCCCGGAAAACCTCAGGAAAAGAGGATCTTCCCTGAGGGGAACCCGGAAAAGCTGGCGCTCCTTCTCCCAATCCCAGACCGCGAGAAAATACGTGCCCGTGCCGTCCGACACGACGACCGCGACCTGCGGCGCGGCGGGGTTGACCGCGATCCTGCCCGTGGCAAGCCGCGTGACCTGCAGGACCCTCATGAGATTGCCCGCCACCGGGTCCCAGACGCGGACGGTGCCGTCATCACCGGCGCTGAAGAGAAGCCCCCTCTTCTCGTCAAACTCGAGCCACCGCACCGCTCCGGTGTGACCGCTGTCCACGATGGCCCGTGTCCCTTCAGACCCTCCCGAGCCAAACAGCACTGCCGGCCCCAGCACGGTTGCCAGCATCGCACCCAGAAGGCACGCTTTTTTCACACGGAGGCTCCCGTGATCCTTCTCAGTGACACCCACGGGGGCGCGCAGAAATCCTGGAACGGGTCCTCCTTCACGCGCGTCTCCACGTCCGAGGCGATGCGCCCGTACAGCTCTTCCGCCAGGCGCGCAACGCCGATCTCGCCTTCCTTCATCCCGATGATATTGAACACGTGCCGCGTGGACTCTTTCCCCCGGTAGACGATCCCGACTTCCTTCTCCTGCTCCCCGTCCGCCGCGGATGTCGAGCCGGTAAGGAGATAATACTTCATGATTTCAATGACCCTGTCGTCAAGACCGAGGCCGGCAATGAGCACCTTCTCCTGGAGCTCGGGAAAGCCGATCGCGATCCTGCCGGGAGAACCCGTCTCGTATCCAAGCGTGTTCCGTTCGTAGGCGCCGCGATCGGTCTCCGGCACCAGGAACAGATCCCCGAAGCCGCTCACTCCCGTGAGACGGAATGGGTATTCCGGCGTGAGCCGCTTTCCGCAGCCGGGACAGGTGAGAGACATGAAGCTCCCGTCGAGGATGAGCTGCTCGATTTCCGGATCCGCGCCCATATCCGCGCTGGTGGGGAGATCCGCGTCGAAGGTTGTCTCACAGAAACAGGCAATGTGCCGCTGGGCCGTCGTCATCAGTTCATCGTCCCGACATCCGCAGGATATCGTTCAACGTGACGAGGAGGAACAAGCTGATCATGAGGGTAAACCCGATCATCTGCAGACGCCACGTCAGGCTCGGGCGCACCGGCCGGCCACGCAGGACTTCGATCAGAAGGAGGACGATCTGGCCGCCGTCCATTGCCGGGATGGGGAGCAGGTTCATCAGAAAGAGCACGACGCTGAGCAGCGACAAGAGCCGGAACAGGGAAACGAGGCCCGCGCCGACACCCATCTGGAACCCGCTCGTCGCGGTGTTCCCGATCGCAGAGGTAATACCCAGCGGCCCCGCAACGGCGTTGCGGACGTTGATGCCCTGGAAGAGAAGGCCGATGCCTTTCACCGTCAGCGTTACCGTGCTCCACGTTTCCTCGGCGCTCTTTTTCAGCGCCCCCCCGAGGCCGAGCCGCGGCGATCGATAGATCTCGAAGGCGAAGCCGATCCCGAGATTGGGGCTCCCCTTCTCATCGTATACGAAAACCAGCGTCGCGGTTTCCCGCCTTCCTGCGCGCTCGTACGTGATCGGCAGCTTCGCCGGCCGGGGCGCGAGAGCCTGGAACAGGTCCATCGTATTGTTGACGGGCCGGCCGTCGGTTTCGATGATGCGGTCCCCCGGGAGAAGCCCGCCGATCGCCGCGGCACTCCCCGATGCAACCGATCGGACGAGCGGATCGACCCAGGCATAGATTCCTATCCTGCCGGCGCCGGTCTCCTTGTCCAGTTGCGGGGTAACGGTGAGAGTCTGCGTTCCCGCACCGCCGCGCTGAACGGTGATGCGCAATGCCGTCCCCGGCGAGATGGAAACCGACTCAAGAATGTCCTGGAATTTCTCCACGGGCAGCCCGTCGATCTCCGTGACCCGATCACCGGTCCTCAGCCCGGCAGTGGTGGCAGGGGGCTTTTGCGGAAACGAATCCAGCGTGTAGTCGGTAGCGAGGACCACTCGGTTGTCCGGAGAAGGAATCCGGAATCCGATCCCCCAGATGAGGGCGAATGCAACCATGGCAAAAACGAGGTTGAAGAGGGGCCCAAAAACGTAGATGACAATTCGGCGCCAGGGTGGAGCGGCAAGAAACGAACCTTTCTCGGGCACCGGCGGCGTCCCCGCGGCCCCGCCCGCGATCCCCGGAACCATCTCACCCTTCATCTTGCAGAAACCGCCGATCGGAAACCACGAAATCTGGTACGAGGTCCCTCGATGGCGGAAACCTGCGAGCCGGGGGCCCCACCCGAGCGAGAACACCTCCACATCCACGCCATTCATCTTGGCGGCGACAAAGTGCCCCAGCTCATGGACAAACACCATGAGGCCCAGACCGGCAAGCCCGATAAGAATCACCATTCCCTAATGTCCCTTCGTTGCGCGCATCACGACTGCGATGCTGTCAACAGGATAAAATAGTAGAAAAGAGGGGCGGTGAATATCATCGAATCTACCGAGTCGAGCATGCCCCCGCGGCCCGGAATGACGCCTCCTGAATCCTTCACGCCGGCAGACCGCTTCATACCGCTTTCCAGAAGATCTCCAAGGATGACTGTCACACCGGCACAGAGGCCGAGAGCCAGCCGCGCCGGGATGCCGAATCGCGGAAAACCCGGAGTGACGACCGCGAACAGGCCGACGACGATGAGGGAGCCCAGGAGTCCCGCGGAGAAACCCAGGATGCTTTTCCTGGGGCTGACCTCCAGCTTCAGACGGGTGGAGGCCCCCCAGAGGCTTCCGGCAAAGTAGGCGGACATGTCGTTGCCAAAGACGAGACACAGGAAGAATAGAATGCTGAGAGAAGGGTCAGGCAGTCCGGAGAGCCTCACGATCCAGGCGAGAAAAAAACCCGGGTAGAAGAAGGTGAACATGGAAGAGGAGGCGTACCCAAGGACGGTCGTCAGCTTCCTCCCCCCGCGGAAGAAGACGGCCCGGACGAGGAGGATTCCTACCGCCACGGGCAACCAGATTCCCAGCCATGCCGGAGGGAGATATCCCGACACCTCGAAGTACGCCCCGATTGGAAAACCGGCCGCCAGAACGGGCGCGAGCACGGAAGAGGTGGGAATCTTCCTTGCCTGGAAGAGGGCTGCCATCTCGAAGGACCCGGTGATCGTGCCGAAGACCACGATGATGTTGACACCGAGATGATGAAACTGGGGAAGAACGAAGATCAGGACGGCGAACACCGGGAACGCCACGCCGACGAGAACGATCCTGCTGAGAAAGCCCTTCCAGTTCACGAGACCCCCCCGAATCGTCGCGACCGGCGCGCGTATTCCGCGAGTGCACCGAACAAGTCTTCCCTGTCCCATTCCGGCCACGGCTTGGGGCTGAAATACAGCTCGGAATACGCGGACTCCCACAGGAGGAAGTTGGAGAGCCGCTGCTCGTTGGCCGTCCGGATGATGAGGTCGGGATCCGGCAGATCGGGCTGGTCGAGATGCCGGCGGAATGACTCCTCGGTCAGCGGCCCGCCGGCTCCCCGCTCGAGGTACCGGTGGAATGCGCGGAGGATCTCGTCCCTTCCTCCGTAGTTGATCGAGAGGTTGACCGTGAGGCCCGTGAAGCCGGCAGTGTCGCGCGTGACGTCCTGGATTTCCTGCACGATGTCCCGTGGCAGCTGATCGGTGTTCCCGCTGTGCACAATGCGCACTCCATTGCGCCGGTAGAAATCGTATTCCTTTCTCAGGTAAGAGCGCAGCAGGAACATCAGGTACGAGACCTCCTCCTCGGCCCGTGCCCAGTTCTCGGTTGAAAAGGTGTACAAGCTGAGGAAAGCCAGTCCTGCCTCCGCCGCGGCGCCCACGACCCGCTTGGCAGCTTTCACGCCCTCGAGATGGCCTTCCGAACGGGTTTTCCCGCGCGCGGTCGCCCAGCGGCCATTGCCGTCCATGATGATCCCGACGTGTCGGGGCATTTTTGCGGGGTCAAAGGGTGAGTTCGGGGAGGAGCTCACACCTCGAGAATTTCCTTTTCCTTGGCTTCGAGGAGCGCGTTGATTTCCTCGATATACTTGTCGGTGAGCTTCTGGATCTCGTCGCCCGCCTTTTTCGCCTCGTCCTCCGACAGCTCCGAATCGGATTTCGCCTTCTTGATTTCCTCATTGGCATCCCTGCGGACATTCCGCACCGAGACGCGGGACTGCTCGGCGGTGTTCTTCGTGAGCTTTACGAGCTCCTTGCGCCGATCCTCCGTGAGGGGCGGGATGTTGATCCGGATGACCTTTCCGTCATTGTTCGGGTTCACCGAGAGCTCTGATTTCTGGATTGCCTTCTCGATCTCGGGGAGCACGGACCGGTCCCAGGGCTGGATGATCACCAGGCGTGCCTCGGGGATGGACAGCGTGGCCACCTGGTTCAGGGGAACCTTGTTGCCGTAGTACTCCACCCTGATCTTCTCAAACAGGGACTGAGAGGCCCTGCTCCCGCGCAGGGTCTTGAACTCGTCCTGCAGGGAGTGGATGCTTTTCTTCATCCTCTCATCTGCCTGGCTCCTGATCTTGTCCCTCGTCATAGGAGAACCTCCGCGCTTTTTCAGCGCCCCCTGAAGATGCTATTCTGCGCCAAGCTTCATGTAGGCGTACTGCACAAGCTCAATCTTCGTCCCTACCTCTTTCGAGAGATCCTCAAGCACTTTCGAGACCTTGCGCTTGTCGTCCTTCACGAACGGCTGGTCAAGGAGGCAGATCTCGGAAAGGAGCTTCGACACCTTGCCCTTGATGATCCCCTGCACGACGTTGGCCGGCTTGCCGAGGTTCTCCGCCTGCTTCGTGAAGATTTCTTCCTGCTCCTTGAGGAACGCGGGGCTCACCTTGTCCCGTGAGAGGAACAGGGGTGCGAACGCCGCCGCGTGCAGGGCACAGTCGAACATGACTTCCTTCACCCTCGGGTTGTCCTTCGCCTTCGGATCGGCCACGGCGAAGCGCAGGATGACCCCGATGCGGTCATCGTGGATGTACTCCACCAGTGCGTCGGCGGGGGGGACCGGCAGCGCGAGAATCCGACGCAGCTGCATGTTCTCCTTGATGGTTCCGATTGTTTCCTTCACCATGAGGTGGAGCTCGTCCGTGGGGGCGGTGAGATTCTGCGCCGCGACCTTGTCGAGGAGCTTGTTTCCGAGCTCCTGGAAGAGGCTGTTGCGTGCCACGAAGTCAGTCTCGCTCGTAAGCTCAAGCAGGATCCCCTTGTCGGGGAGGATCCGTGAGAAGATCTTGCCGCTGTTGGTGACGCGATCGCTTTTCTTCACGGCCGCGGCGAGCCCCTGTTCCTTGAGCAGCCGCTCAGCCTTGTCGAAATCCCCCTCCGCCTTGGCCAGCGCGTTCTTGCAGTCCATCATCCCTGCCCCGGTCTTCTCCCGGAGCCTTTTCACTTCGGTCGCCTTGATCTCCATGGAACTTCCCTCTTACTCCTTGTACAGCTTTTCTTCGTCAATTTCGGGTTCTTCGAGGGAAGCTGTCGTCTCTTCCTTTTTGCCCGCCTCGTCAGGATTGTAGTTCGAGTAATCCTTATCGGTAAAACCAGTGGCTGCCTCGTCTGTTGCCGCTCCGATGACGGCTGCCACGGGAACCTTCTCCACCTCTTCCTGGTCGTACTTCGACTGGGCCGCGAACTCGCCCTTGTCGATTGCCTCCGCGAACACCTCTTCGCCCTTCTCCTCCTGGAGCGTTTCCACTACCTCGAGGCCTACCTCATTTTCCGCCTCGATGACGGCGTTGGCAATGATCTGGGCGAAAAGGTTGATGGCCCTGATCGCATCATCGTTGCCCGGAATCGGGAAGGTGATGCCCTCCGGGTTGCAGTTTGTGTCCACGACCGCGACAATCGGAACGTTCACCTTGCGCGCCTCGGTAACGGCAATCGACTCCTTGCGCGTGTCGATGATGAACACGATGCCCGGCAGCTCCTTCATTTCCTTGATGCCGCCCAGGTTCCTCTCCAGCTGGGTGCGCTCCTTCATGAGTCGCGCGATTTCCTTCTTGGTGAGGTTCTCAAAGGTGCCGTCGACCTCCATCTTCTCCAGCTTCTTCAGCCGGAGGAGGGACTTCTTGATCGTGGCGAAGTTCGTGATCATGCCCCCCAGCCAGCGGTTGTTCACGAAGAACATCCCGCAACGTTTCGCCTCTCGCTCAACTGTCTGCTGGGCCTGCTTTTTGGTGCCGACGAAAAGCACGGTCTTGCCGGCCAGCACCGTTTTGCGGACCGCCTCGTAGGCGTCCTTGATCGCGACGATCGTCTTCTGCAGATCGATGATGTGGATGCCGTTCCGCTCCGCGAAGATGTACTTTTTCATCCGCGGATCCCACCGCTTTGTCTGGTGCCCGAAATGGACGCCCGAATCCAACAATTCCTTAATGCCAATGCTTAACACAATTTTNNTTCATGGTGACAACAGCCAAAATGGTCCTCCTTCCCCTCTCTCTTGGCTTATACACCCACCCAAAACGGGCAGGTGGGATAGAAAGGGTCTCGCTTGACGTCCATCCCTGGACTTGCTCGCCCCCACCGTCCCTGGCTAGGGTCAAAAATGGTATTCGTTCNNNAGTGGCAAGCCTACGACGTTGCTATAGGAGCCTTTGATCCAATCCACCAGGAAAGCACCCCTTTCCTGGATGCGGTATGCACCCGCCGCGCCGGCCCACTCACCTGTCTCTATATAGAAGCGAATTTCGCCTGCCTCCATTGCCCGGAACTTCACCTCCGTGCACACGACTTCTTCTTCGATCGGCTTCCCTCGCCGTACCAGGAGTGCGATGCCCGAGTAGACCCTGTGGACCCTCCCTGAGAGCGTTCTGAGCATCGATTCGGCTTCCTCCGGGCCCGATGGCTTGCCGAGCACCTTTCCATCGATCTCCACAACCGTGTCCAGCCCCAGCACCCAGCGCGGCGACTCGGTCTTGAAC
>PMZS01000074.1 GCA_003170115.1 Spirochaetaceae bacterium | reverse complement strand
CTTCTGTCTGGCAACCGTCGCCGCGGCACAGCCGATCACGGCGAACACGAAAATTGCAAGCGCGAGGCCCGCGAGCGTCCGTTTCATGGGGGCGATGGTAGACTCATATTAAAAGCGGCGCAAGGGCACGGAGTACGCCACCCACTTCACGGGGACGCTCCTTCCACCGTACTCTATGAGCACGTGACATTCGCCCCGCATCAGCTTCGCGATTACCGGCTCTACCTTCCCAATCCCAGCTTCGGCAATCCCGCATGGGAGGCCGCGGCGTGCCGGGTCATGATCCTGCGGCTTTCACCCTTCGCCGACGTCCAGAGATCGACGCCCCATCTCTTCCTTTTTCGCGAGGCAAGAGCCGCGCTCGCGTCCGCCTTCATCGACATGGCTTTCCTTCCGCGCGCGTCCGACGCCGCCAGCCTTGCCGAGGCCGGTCTTCCTTTCATCATGGGAACTCAGTCGCACCGTCCATTGGTCGACTTCGACATTGTCCTGGTCTCCAACTCCTGGCTGCTCGAGCAGGTCAACCTGCCCTGGCTGCTCTCTCACTCGGGCGTGCCGATATGGGCCAGAGCCCGCGATGAGCGATGGCCGCCCCTCATCCTCGGCGGCTCCAATGCCGCGGCAGCCCACGCGCTGGTCTCTGAAACGGGAGACTGCATGGCGGATGCGATTTTCTTCGGCGAGGGCGAGGGGAGCGCCGGAAAAATTGTCCGGATGTGGGCCCAGAGCGCGGGACCGCTGAAGAGGGATCGACTTTTCGGGATTGCGGCGGAGGTGAGCGGCCTGTGGGTCGCGGGAAACTTTCCCGGTTCCATGAAGAAGGCACGGGCGGGAAGCCTCGTGCCGGCACAGGCAGGGGCGCCCATTCTCCCCGGCCCTGAATCCGCGACGGCCCGGCTTTCCATCACCCGGGGATGTCCCTGCCAGTGCTCATTCTGCTTCGAGGGACACGACAGGAAGCCGTTCCGTGAGATCCCCGCGGAAGAGCTCCTCCGCTCCGCTCGTGAGCTGAAGATCGCGACCGGCGCTTCCACGCTGGAAGTGGAGAGCTTCAACTTTAACACGCACGCGGGGATCGCCGTCCTCCTAGACGGGCTTGCCCGCATGTACCATCGGGTGAATTTCATGAGCCAGCGGGTGGACATCCTGGCCCGCACCCCGGGGCTGCTGGATCTGGAGATCGCGGGGGACAAGCACAGCTTCACCCTCGGCGTCGAAGGGATCAGCGAGAGGCTGCGGCGATTCCTGCACAAGAGTCTGGTGGAAGATGACATCCGCCGGGTCGTGGAGGACCTGCACGCGCGAAAAACCCGGGAGATGAAGTTGTTCTACATGCTCACGGGCGGGGAGACGGAGTCGGACATCGAGGAGTTTGCCAGGTTTGCAAAGTGGATGAAGGAGATCCGGCAGAAGTCCCTCGCGGCGCCCCGCGTGGTGTTCAGCTTCGGATACATGGTCCGCATGCCGTTCACCCCGTTGAGACACGACCCCCCCGTCCTCCACGAGGGGGCATTGCGGAGGATCGGCGGCCGGGTGAAATCGGTCTGCGAAACCAATGGATTCGAGTTTCGGATGTCCATGAGCTGGTCCGAGTACGCGGCGACACAGACCCTCGCAAGCGGAGGGTATTCCCTGCACACCCTCCTGGAGCGGATATCTGCCGCCGGATGCATTACCGACTCCGGCCTCGGTGAGCAGTCCCGGCAGGCACTCGAACACTGGTGTGATGCGAACGCAGAGCAACTCTCAACGGGAAAGCCGCGCGGCTTCCCGTTCCCCTTCGGTTTTCTGGACGATGAGGACAGCCGCCGTTTCCTCCACGCTCAGTACGAACGCGCCACGCAGGGACTGGACCGCGGGTACTCGCGAAGGCTGGCGGGGTTTTCCGGTGAGGCGCGCGCCCTGGGCGAGCTCATGGAAAAGAAACGCCGGCTGAGGCCGGTATACGTGACGGCCCGGCTTCCGCGGGAAGCGGCGGGCATGGGCGCGCCCTGGGTCGACGCGTGGCTCCTGCGCACATTTCTCGCCGGCCACCCCGCGGAAGCGGACAACATCCTCTCCGTCAACGGGACTCTCGCGGCAGGCACCGCGATGAACGCGGATGATCTCCCGTGGTTCGGACAGACCGTTGCCGCCGTCATCGCCTGGGATGCCGTGCGTCTTGCCCGGAGCCTGGGCGATGCCGCCGCGCCCCTGGGCGTAATCGTGCGGGACTTCGATCCCGAAGCCGTGAAGACGATCTCGGTCAGGGTGGAGCTTCCCGCGCAGTTCTTCCCTGATCCGGCGCAGCGGCTGACGGATTTCCTGCGGGATGCGCACGCGCCCGTCACCCTCTCCCGATCGGGAGACACGGCGACATTTACCGCCGCTGAAAAGTCTTTGAAGAAGAAAATGCTCCTGGCAGGGACCTGCCGAACCTCGGATTCGGGCGCCGTGTTCGATCTGCGGATCGGGTCCCGGCCGTTCCTTCGCGAGTGGCTGGAGTCATTCGGAGAATCGAGGACCGCGCGTCGAGCGCTGGTTGAGATCCTTGCCCTGTCGTGATCAGGGAGTCACGCCCGCCCCGTGAGGCCAGTTCTCCTTGATGTTTTGCAGTATTGCCTCGTAGGGATAGGCGCCGGTCAGCCGCATGCGGGGCTCGCCCCGCCAGAACAGCATGATGGTGGGAATGCCCTGGACCTCGAAGGCCTGGGCGACCTGCGGCTTCCTGTCTACGTTCACCTTCACCGTGAGGATGCGGCCATGATTTTCCCGGGCCAGGCGCAGGATCGTGGGAGAAACGATCCGGCAGGGACCACACCACTCGGCCCAGAAATCCAC
>PMZS01000090.1:4713-14291 GCA_003170115.1 Spirochaetaceae bacterium | reverse complement strand
GGCAAGCACATCCTGTGCGAGAAGCCTTTTGTAACCTCCATGAAGGAGGCGAAGCAGTCACTTGCGGCAATTCAAGAGTTTGGCGTGCGCTGCGCTGTTGGATTCCATCGGCGGTTCAACCCTTTGTACCGGGAGATGAAGCGCCGGGTCGACGACGGGTCCCTGGGAGACGTCTTCTTCTGCCAGTGCGACTACATCCACAACCAAATGCACCTCCCGATTATCGCGTGGCAGCTGAAGAAGGAGTTCAACCCCTCCCTATTCCATGCGGGTGCGAGCCACTGCGTAGACCTGCTGCGGTGGCTGACGGGCGAGGAGATCATGGAGTGTACAGCGTTCGTCTCCACCAAAAGCTGCCCGGCGTGCGAAACGGAGGCCGAGACGGTCGCGTTGTACCGCTTCGCCAACGGCGCGCTGGGCAAGGTGATGCGCATCGCTCCAACTCCGATCGCGGGCTTCGAGTTCCATCTGGAGGTCTACGGGACGAAGGGCACCTTCCGGGACCGCGAACTGCGGCTGGACAGCTTTCCCAGCTACTGGGAACCCAGATGCCGGGGGGAGGTGGTCACTTATCCAGACTGGGTACCGAACAACAGCCCCGGTCCGACGGAGCCATGGGACGTGGAGGTAGGGCGGTTCGTGGAGTGGGCGCTGGACGGCGGGGACGCTGGCGGGCTATGCACAGCAGTGGAGGCGGTGCGGGTGGCCGAGGCGTGCTGGGCGGCGGTGATCTCAAGCCGGGAGAAGCGCGTGGTGAGCCTGCCATTAGCCGAGAATACTTGAGACGGGCCCCGCACGCTCTCCGTCGAAGCTTGCAGCCCTCCGCCAAGCAGCTGACCGAGAGCCGAAGCAGGTCATCTGCCTCATCTCGATCTTATGGTGCTGGTGCACCGCCCAGACCCGCGGCGAAAACCCAGGGTCATCTTCGAATCGACCGCGGGTGCAGCCTGCTCCTATTACAGCAATGTGTTGCCCCCATATTTCCTCAGCGACGGTAGACGTACATGCGGCGAGCATCCAGATGGACCGTCTATTCCAGATAGCGCAATCGTCATCGTGACGCAGATCGACGAGGGTGATCCGCTCGAGGTGGGAGATTGCGGCTTGGGAGCGCACCCCGGATCCTCCGAGGGTAGCGAGAAGGTTCCCTTTTTAGTTGCTCCCTCTCTGAAAGGCGTCGCTAAACACCTTTAGCGTGATCACCTTCGCCGGAAGCCCAACGCTCTTGTATTCACTTTACATTCTCACCGTTGATCCTTCATCTCTTGGCATACATCACGGCGCTCCTCCCACCACCAGCGAGAGTACGAGCAACAGCCCGAATACCATCGCCGTCCTGGCGGCGACGGCAGGCGCGTTCCCTGCTACTCCCCGTGGGGAAGTGAAGGATCTGATGAGCAGCACGGACAGAGGAGCCGAAAGAAAAACGAGGAGCGACCAGGCCTGAAGGAGTCCCAGCAGGACCGCGGCTGCGTCCAGAAGATAAGCACCGGCGATGAGCCCAGCCGCGAGGGCCACGGCAGCCTTTCTCCCCAAGAGCGTGGCAGGAGTATGAATTCCCATCGCCGCGTCGGCGTCTGCGTCGCGAAGGTTGTTGGCAAGCAGGACCAGCGCGACCCACAGCCCCTGGATCACGGAAAGCAGAACCACATGGCTGGATCCAGAGAACTTCCCCGTCTGAACGTAGAAAGCTGCGAGGACCATGAAGGGACCCCACATGATAAAAGCGGTGAGCTCCCCCAGCGCGTGCCCCTTCAGACGCAGCGGCCCCGCGGAGTAGAAGATGCCTGCCAGCAGCCCGATCCCGGTGAGGAGGCCGATGGCCCAACCTCGAAGGAGGCTCAGTGCCGTCGCAATGAGGACGGCTGCGATCCAGAAGCCAATGGCGCCGCCAAGCACCTGCCGGGGTTCCAGGGTCCCTTCCACGAGAGGATGGCGGCGGGCTCGCACGGAAGGAGCGCCTGCAGTGTCAATGCTGCCCTGGAAGTCGAAGTAGTCATTCGCAAGGTTGGTTGCCGCGTGCAGGCATAAGGCGCCGGCGAGCGCGGCAGCGGCGAGCCCCCAATGCATACGGCCTTCTGCCTCTGCCGCCAATGTGCCAAGGGCCACGGAGATGACGGTCATGGAGAACGACCACGGCCGCACCGCGGCCATAACCCGTGCGCACGTGATACCGAAGGCTTGGGTTCTATTGCCCAATTCCAACTTTCCTGATGCGATTGTTGAGGCGATCAGCGATAAGAAGATTGCCAAGCAGGTCGAACGCAAGGCCCCACGGGCTGTAGAGCACTGCCGCGGTGGCCACGTTGCCGTCTCCCCCGTAGCCCCGACACAGGTGGAAGTTTTCAGCCATCATCCTGATGTTTCCACTACTGTTGGCCTCCCGGACTATGGTGAAGTCTGTTCTGAGCAGGGGCGCGAAGCCTCGCCACGCCGGATTGAAGTATTTTCCCGAGATGTCGGCCGTCACTCCCGTAGAAAAGTAGCTCGAATCAAGGCCGAGAGGAATCGTGGCCGCGGGGGCCGCGCTCCACCATAACGCGGGGGTCTGGGCATCTTTTTCCGCCTGGATTCTGCCGAGGGCAAGAAGACTGAATATCAATGCAAGTGCATGTCTTTTCTGTGCAACCATTGAGAACCCGGCGGATCATAGCATACGCGAGAGAGGGATTATAGAAGGCCGGCGGGACTATCTTCCGACTGCGAGGATCGTAAAGGAGCCCGGCAGCATTGCCCTGCGGCCAGCGAATTCTCCAGGCTTCGGTGTCGTGGGAGGCTGGCCGAGCTCAGCCGCAAGCAAGTACAAGATGTTCGTTTGAGAATCAAGCGTCAAAGTCCTTGCACCTCGTAATGTCTGAAGCGTTTGTTCGAGTGCGAAGCTCGTCGGGCTGCTTTCCTTGATCACGGTCAGCGTGCGGTCGCTTTGCGAGCTGAAGGCTTCCATTGTATTTGGATTGAATGCGGCACCATCCGTGCCTTTCCCGATAGGAAGCGTCGTGATGATCCTGCCGTCTATTGCGCTGAGGATCACCATTGCCCGCGGATTGCTCCACGCGGCGAACAGGATCTGATTCTGCACGTCCAGGGCCAATCCCGCACACGCGCCGCCCAGATCGAATGTTCCTGCTATGGAGCCATCCAAAGCGTTGATCACGGTTACGTTGGGAGCCTTGTGGCTGAAAATGTAAACGCGATCGTTGAGCGGGTCAGACAAAATGCCATCTGGAGAGCCCTCGACAGGGATTGACTTGATCATTGTGAGCGTCTTCGAGTCCTACATCGCGACAGGCCTGCTGGTGGCAAAGCCATGGTTGGACCTTTCAGAAACGGCGACCCCATGAGCACTCGTGTGAGGAAGTTCACCGATCTGCCGGAGCGTGTCGATGTCGAATATCGTAATTCGGGCTGATTCGCCCAGGCGCGGGACATACAGGAAGCGCGCCGATTTGTCCGCATAAACATAGTCATACACGCCCGAACCGCCTGGCATGATGGATTTCAGCACTTTGTACTGGGCATCCGGTGCGGCTCCGGCGAGGGTTGCCGCGAGAATCAGGAGCGCACATGGAAGCCAGAGTCTGTTCGCGGAATACAGCACCGCCGCACGATACGCCCGCGCCACCA
Source organism: Spirochaetaceae bacterium (assembly GCA_003170115.1). Classification (GTDB taxonomy): domain Bacteria; phylum Spirochaetota; class Spirochaetia; order SZUA-6; family Fen-1364; genus Fen-1364. Next base: position 10,667 of record PMZS01000090.1, on the reverse strand, counting down.
TAGGGGTCAAGAAGGACGATGCAGGTAAAGAGTTTCCAACGACTCGACCGCATGTTCCTTCAGGGGCCGCTGGTCTTGACAATAGTAAGACCAGAGGGGTTCGAGCCTGCGGTGAAAGGCGAACCGACAACCGCCGAGAGTGCTCCCGTGTCTGAATTGATGGCGTATGCCGAAATAGTGTTGCCCGCATGGTTTGTCACGTAGAGGAACTTTCCTGTCGGTTCTGCTGCGACTCCCTGGGGGCCGGTCCCTGAAGCGAAAGGAGATCCACCTACCGCTGCCAGCGCACCCGTGCTGGGGTTGGTCACATATGCCGAAACGCTGCCACTGCCGTTGTTTGCGACATAGAAGAACTTCCCTCCCGGGTCCATCGCAAAACCGAATGGCGACTTCCCGGCGGCAAATGGCGAGCCGTTGATCGGTGTGAGCGCCCCGGTATTTGGCTTGAGCGAGTAGGCGGAGATCGTCCCCGCCTCGCTGTCTGCGACGTAGACAAATCTCCCCGTCGGTGCCACCACGATAGACCATGGGCCGCTTCCGGTTGCGAAAGGCGAGCCCCGCACCTCTGAGAGTGTTCCGGATCTCGGCTTGATACTGTAAGCAAACACGTTGCCGCTCCAATTTGCGACGTAGAGAAACTTCCCGGTCGGGTCTACCGTGAGGCCAGTGGGGTATGATCCGTATTTCCCGACATTAAACGGCGAGCCGCTGATGGCTGAAAGTGCCCCCGTGCTCGAGTTAATGGAAAAAGCTGACAGGTTGCCGCTGCCATCGTTCGCGACGTAAAGGAACTTCCCGGTCGGCTCTATTGCGATACCCTCAGGTTTCGTCCCTGCAGGGAATGGCGAGCCTGCAATCATTGTGAGCGCCCCTGTGCCGGGGTTTATCGTGTACGCGGATACACTTCTGCCGGCCTCGTTTATTACGTAGAGGAACTTCCCCTTTGGGTCAGCCACGACACTGTTGGGGCTGTCTCCGGCGGCAAAGGGCGAGCCGACAACCGTTGAGAGCTTGCCAGCGCCAGGGTTTATCTCAAACGCGGTTACGTTGTTGCTGACCGTATTCGTAACGAAGACGAAGTACCGTGCTGTCTGCGCGTACGCCGAGGTCAGAGTAAACAGCAACGCAAGCACTGCAGCAATGGAAAATCGTTCTCTCATTTTGATCCCCCCCTCCGATTCAGAGCATGCCATGGGGCTGGAAGGGGAACGACTGTTCCCCTTCCAAGTTCTAGAAAGGTGATAAGTGGTTTCCGCTATGATTTATCATGGTCATTTGTGTAATCAGCCGCTGATATAAGCCAGGTTTCACCCTCTTTTATCAATACAAATGTGTAGTCGGCAAGATAAGCGCCTGTTTCCAGAAGAAACCTCACGGTTGCTTCGCTGCCATTCACGGAAATTACAGGGTCGTATTATGTTTCGAACCCAAAACTGATAAAGTTATATCTTAATCTATGCTGGCAATCTCTTGATCCTATGGGGTATTTCGTGTCTACGCCACAAGGGTGATAGACAGCATCCTTTGAGAAGAACGAAAGGAGCTTTTGCAAGTCATGTGAATTGAATCCTTTTTCGTATTGGATCAAAGTATCAAGAATTGCAGCCTCATCCGCGTTTTTGGCTTGGTACTCTCTTAAATAGATCTTCCCATATTTCTTTCCTTGCTGTGCAAACACAGGATTCAGCACCAACAGACATAAGAGGCATGCGAATACGATAAAAACAATATTTCGCGTCTTCCGTGTGTAATAATCCGATTTTGCAAACAGGTGATTCTCTTTACATGGCATGTTTTATTTCCCTTTTCAAAACCTCTAATGATGAACTTGATGCACTGGAAGACGCCATGGAAAACGGCCCATCATGGTGAAGGAAACGTGGGGGGTCTTCCATTGTTTGTGGGCATGCTGAGTCGCGCCATAGAACGGTGTCGGCGGGGGAATCCAGATTCGACCTGCCTTCCGAAGAATGAGCATTTCATTTTTCATGTAGCTAATCCCAATCGCCGCTCATTCTACAGCGTCCAAGCATCGCGTCAAGGCAGTTTCTGGCTAGTGCCCCATAGCTCTATTTCTTGGGAAATCCAACACACTGCGCCAGGGTGATTGATTGCTCAGGATTGAGTTTCAACAACCTCGAAAGGGCTGGGCGGTGTATCAATGCCCGAACCCCCGTGGCGAGCCCCTCGGAGGCTGCGTACAGATAAGCGTTCTCGGAGATCACTGCCGAGTCTGCCCATTTGCAGGACTCCTTGAGAGCCATCGCGGCTTTCATCGTCGTGTCAGAAATGTTGACTTTCATTCGGGCAGCGTCCGCCACGTACACCAGCGAGACGGGTGCATCCTTCACGAAGTCCTGCACGCCTGTCAGAGCGCGGTAGTCACCGGCTGCAACGGGTTTCAAAGTGATGGTGAGAGCATCATAAATATACGCACCCGAGCTCATCACGACGTAGACGTCGATCTCCTGCCAGTCCATGGCCGAGGGAGCCGTGCGAAGGGCTCCTTTTGGTCGATTGATGCCCCACGCTGCCCAAAGCGGGTTTGACAAAGTCTGAGCGGACAGCTCATCGGCCGCAAATGCGCGGTCCGTGGCACGAAGTGACAGCACCTCCATGAGCGGTTTGCCGCCATGAGTCTGCGGGGCAGGCAGCGCGATCTGTTTCAGCTCCTGTGCAATCGCAGTGCCACCGAGCAGAGTCAGGGCGAGCAATACAAGGGCGGGGCTGGAGCGGCCCCGGCCCTTTTTGCGTTTCTCCATAAGGGTGCACGCACGCATTCGCTGAAGGGATCAGTTTAAGACCTGGAAGATGCGATATTCGACCCAAATTCCGCCAGGGCCCAGGCGCCCTTCGGCGACGGTTGCTATGTTATTCAGCCAGGCGTAGTGCGGGTCACCCGTCTCGAAGACGGGGGCGACCACCCAGTATATTTCGCCGTATTCGATTGCTCCCCCCTTCGCCATTTTCGCTCCCGCAGCCTCGGTCCACACTTGCAGGCCCTGGTAATGCATGTAGATGTACGCCCCGTCGTCGGTCTGGAAGGTGCCGCGGACGTCAGGCCGTCCTACTCCATCAGGACCCTGAACAAACCAATCCGTAGGGCCCGGCAGGACTTTGCCCCGAAGCTTGGGTCCCTCGAAGGTTCCTCCGCTCGTCACAAAGATTTGCCTGTGGCCACTCGCTATTTGCCCTATGTCGACCGGCGGATTGAGGTCTGCGTGAAAGGTCATCAGGTATTCGAGTCTCATTTTTGAATTGACTATCTTGGTCTGGGCTGCAACTTCCGTGGCAGAGCCCAGGAGCCACGCTGCAATTGCCAGAAACACGAACGAGGCCAAAATCGATCTTTTCATATCCTACCTCCTCACTCTGTCAATTATCCCACTCCGAGTTGCCATTCGCAGAGATCAAGAGGGCGGAGCGCGGACCGAATGGAGCTTCAGGAGCTTGGCTGGGTTTGTGAAATGAGATCGGGATTCCAACACGGAAGCCACCTCATTTTGAAAGAGACTTCGCCAGATCGAGTCAGCACTTGTTATGCCGAGTCTACCCTTGCCCGGTCACATGTCAAGCCGAAAGCGCTTTGAGGCTTATAACTTATTGTTATTCAAGGATGCACCAGAGCCGCGCGGGGCAGAGGCAGAGCCGGCGGGCTCCGACGATTGACAGTACCCCGCAGAATAGGCCATTTTGCAGGTACTAGGGTAGCACTCTTTTCCCCCGGGAGGCAAGACATGGTCAGCGAGCTGAAAAACGGCATCTGGTGGGTGGGCATCGTGGACTGGGGACTGAAGCATTTCCACGGCTTCGAGCTGTCCACGCATCGGGGGAGCACGTACAATTCCTACCTCATCGCCGATGAGAAGATCGCCCTGGTGGATACGGTATGGAGCCGGTTCACGAGCGAGTTCATTGAGAACGTCCGAGAGGTGGTGGATCCGGCAAAAATCGACTATGTCATCGCCCAGCATGCCGAGTCAGATCATTCGGGAAGCCTTCCCGCAATCATGGATCTCTGCCCGAAAGCCACGCTCGTCGTCTCGCCCCGCGGCCAGGCGAGTATCTCGGGGCACTACCACAAGCCGTGGAAGTTCCATGTGGTGAAGACAGGAGACAAGATCAGTCTCGGGGGCTGCGAGCTTGTCTTCATCGAAGCGCCGATGCTCCACTGGCCCGACAGTATGTTCACCTACGTGTCGGGCAAGGGCGTGCTCATGCCCAACGACGCCTTTGGCCAGCATTATGCCACCTGCCTGCGGTTCAACGACCAGGTGGACCAGAAGGAGCTGTACGAGGAGGCGCTGAAGTACTACGCCAATATCCTGACTCCCTTCAGCGACATGGTGCTCAAGAAGATCGACGAAGTACTCGCCCTTGACCTGCCCGTCGACATGATCTGCCCGAGCCATGGCGTTCTCTGGCGCAAGGACCCGCTTCAGATCGTGAGGGCCTACCAGGATTGGGCGCGCCAGACTCCGCAGGACAGGGCCGTTGTCCTTTTCGATACGATGTGGAACGGGACCCGACGGATGGCGGAAGCCATCGGGGATGGGCTCGAGCGGGAAGGAGTCCCTTACGTACTGTGCCACATGGGAAACTCGGACAGGAACGACGTGGTCACGAAGATCTTTGAGGCGAAGGCCGTCGTCGTCGGCTCTCCCACGGTCAACCGGGGACCTCTGCCCACCCTCATGCCGATCCTGGAGGAGCTGAGGGGGCTTCGATTCAAGAACAAGATTGGTGCCGCGTTCGCCTCGTACGGCTGGAGCGGCGAATCCCTTTCGATAATCGAAAAGCGGCTGGAAGAAAGTGGAGTCACCTTGGTCAGCAAGGGCGTAAAAGCCCTGTGGGCCCCTTCGGCAGAAGAGCTTGCGAAATGCACCGAGCTCGGCCGCGAGGTAGGGAAGGCCGTCAAGGCGCGCCCTTGATCTGATCGAGGTCCCGGAACCCTGGAGTTGCGCGAGCAATTTTATTGCCCGCGCCTTGCTTTTTTCATTATCTTTACCGGTGTGATGCAGAACACGTCACAGCAGACCGCATGGGCAAGGTACGAGCTTCCCGCACAGAATCTGGAACAGCTTTACAGCATTTTTAACGGCATCCAGAAAGCGCTGGTCCAGGGCAATACGAAATCCGCGCTGGAGCTGTGTACTTCCGGACAGCAGCAGCTTCGCGATGTCGTGATCTGTTTCGAGTGACGCGAGTGGCTCGGTAGCTGAAGGAACGCCCGTTCAGCGCGAAAGGTCCGGCATAAGCGCGTTTGCGTTTGCCAAATCCAAGATTCAGACGGCTACCTCACCACGCGTGCGCCGCTTCCCTGGGCGAGCGCGCGCACCTGCTCGAGCCGCGCCATGGTGATGTCTCCCGGGTACGTTGTGAGAAGTGCACCATGCGCCCATCCCAGCCTGAGGGCAACATCCGGCGCCTCGCCTGAGAGCAAACCATAGATCAATCCTGCCGCGAACCCGTCCCCGCCGCCGATCCGGTCGTACACGTCCAGCTCGAGCTCGGGAGTCTCGTGGAATTGGCCGTCGTACCAGAGCAGGGCTTTCCAGATATGCCGGGAGGCGGAGCGCACCTCGCGAAGGGTTGTGGCAACCGCCTTGAGGTTCGGATATTCTTTCCTGGTTCGTTCGATCACGAGCTGAAAGCTGCGAGCGTCCAGCCTCGATTGAAGAGAGCCAACTTCCGGCCCGGCGATGCCCAGTCCGAGCTGAAGGTCCTCCTCGTTGCCAATGAGAACATCCACGCAGGAAACGAGGCCGCGGTTCACCTCCAGTGCTCGCGCCGAACCACCGGCGGACGCATCCCAGAGCTTCTTCCTGAAATTCAGGTCATACGACGCAATGGTGCCCGCCGCGTGTGCCGCCTTCATCCCTTCCAGGATCAGTGCGGATGTCGAAGGCGAAAGGGAAGCGAAAATCCCACCCGAGTGGAACCAGCGGACGCCG
>PMZS01000090.1:0-4705 GCA_003170115.1 Spirochaetaceae bacterium | reverse complement strand
TACGTGTTCGCCATGCGGGGCCCGCGCACCCCGTCGAACGGAAACCACTTGTAGTACGCGGCGACGCCCGCCCTTTTGACCTCGGACTCGATCCACCACCCCGGAGGGTATGGGACAATCGCGGAGGCAATCGCCGCACGCATACGGAAGCACTTTGCCAGGTTTGCGGCGGGATTGTACTCGGCACCCGAGCAGTGTCTTTCGAAGTGGGAGGCTTCGTGCAGCGGAACCAGGCCCGGATCGAATCTCTGTACAAGCGCGCCGAGGGCAAGGAAATCATGTCGGCACTTTTGTTCGTTGAGGAGATCGAGTTTTGACATCGGTGCCATACTATCCCGGCGCGGTGCAGCTTGACAAGCCAATACCATCTGCTATCGTCGAAGCTCGTCATTTCGAAACGCTGCATTGAGAATCGCGAAGGAGTGGAAAATGAGGTACCGGCAAGCTGTCGTCATTGTATGCTTCTTTGCACTTGTGGGCTGCCTGACGCCGCCAGGAGAGAACTCTATCTATCAGTCCAGCGCCCCCGAGTTGCGGGGCGAGCGTGCCATCGCCTCCGACATCGTGCTGGTCCGGGAGGTCGAGCTTGGGTCGTACGTGCTGGGAGTGTTTTTTTCGCGAGAGGTCTTCCAGGCCGGTGATTCCCAGACCCTTCTTTTCATCATCCGTTCAAAGCGTCTCATGAACGGTCAGAGCCCGGGATCAATCGTCAACTATGACATGGGGCTGACGGGCTCCCTCAGCGTGGACCAGGGACGCAAGTTTCTGAAAGCGATCGAGCAATACCTCGCAAAGGATCCGAAGTCCCTGCAGCCGTCACAGATGTACAACTTCGAGCTGTATTCGGGGNNGGACATGTCCGCGGGCACGGACCGCTATCGTCCCTTCAAACGCATTACATTCGCGGGCTTCTGCACGGTGACCAGCACGGGTAAATCTTTCAAGATGATGTTCCCCGGCATCGGCGTGGGGCTCGGCGGCGTGTCGGTCACGTTCCAGACTTTTGAGCTCGCGCCGGATGAGGTCCAGATGCTGCGCGGGGCCATCCAGGAGGCCCTGGCGAAGGCTGCTCCCACGGTGCCAGGAATGCCGGACATCCCGTCATCGTGAACTGCCGCCACTGTCCTTGCGGCCGTGCGGCCCGGATGCTATGATTCATGAATGCTGAGAAGGTGGATGGCCGCCATGCTGCTGATCGCCGGTGCCTCGCTCCTCGGCGCATCAGTCCTGGATGCGGAGGGTGTGAAGCTGGCCTTCAATTGGGCGTTCGTGTCCCGGGCAGCGAATGGCAGCGAGGCGCCGATCGATTTCTCGGAGCGCGCCAGCATCAAGCCGGGCCAGCTTTTTAAGATTTACATCGAGCCGGTGCAGAACGCGTTCGTCTATCTCTACCTCCACGATGCCGCCGGGGACTTGACTCTCCTTTTTCCTGAGAAGTTCGAGACATTCGAGAGCAAATCGTACACCGACACCCTGGTGTCTATACCGAACGGGGAGAATTGGTTTCAGCTCGACAATGCGAAAGGCACGGAACGCTTCTACCTCCTGGCCTCCACCCAGCGACTGAAGGCGCTGGAATCGTTGTCCGTGGCCTGCCAGAAAGTGAAAGACAATCCGAGGTCCGCAAGTTCCGAAAAAGTTGCTGCCCGGCAAGCCGTTCTGGACGAGATCGCCCGGGTGCGCAAGGAGCACAGCCAGTTGACGGTCGCGGCCGAGAAACCCGTGCCGGTTGCGGGCACAACCCGCAGCCTCGACACCTCGGTGGCGAATCTCGACACCCGACTCGACACCCGAATTGAAGCCACGGAGTTCTACACAAAAACGTTCCGCCTGGACCACTGAGCGCGACCGCACTTCTCACGCGAAGGGCTTTCGCGTATAGTGCCCGTTGACGCTGAAGGAGGAAAGACGAGATGACCGGCAATACGGGAAGAATGGCGGGCATAATTTCCATTGTCCTGGCGGCCCTGGCTGCCGTCATGGGCATCCTGAACTATGTGGGCCGGCATCCGCGCCGCGGGCTCATGGCCCTGGTCGCGTGCGGGGTCCTTCTCATCCTCGGCATCGTCCTCATCGTGCTTGCGGGGCGCAAATCGCCGCAGTCTCCGACCCCGTAATCCATCAGAACAATTCTGAATGACCGTCGGACTCACGTATGACCTTCGCACTGACTGGCTCAGGCAGGGATACTCCGAGCTGGAAACGGCGGAGTTCGACCGGGAGGAGACCGTGGCGGCCGTCGATGCCGCAATCCGCGCGGAAGGCTGCGCCACCGAGCGCATCGGCAACTACCTTGGCCTGATCGCCGCGCTCACCGCCGGGAAGCGATGGGACCTCGTGTTCAATTTCTGCGAGGGCATGTACGGTCTTGGCCGCGAGGCGCTCGTGCCCGCCCTGCTGGATGCGCACCGGATTCCCTACACGTTCTCGGATCCCGTGGTGCTGGGCGTTTCGCTGCACAAGGGACTGGCAAAGAGGGTCGTGCGGGATGCGGGGGTTCCGACTCCTGACTTTGCGGTGGTCGAGTCGGTCGATGACATCAAGGGCGTCGCTCTTCGCTACCCTCTTTTTGCGAAGCCCATCGGTGAGGGAACGGGAAAGGGCATCACACCCGCCTCCCGGATCGGAACGCCGCATGAGCTGAGCTCTGTCTGCGAGGAGCTATTGAAAACCCACGGACAGCCGGTGCTCGTCGAAGAATATCTGCCCGGCCGCGAGTTCACTACCGGCATTATCGGGACGGGGCCGTTCGCGGAGGCGGTGGGCACGATGGAAGTGATCCTTCTGGACACCGCCGAGGCTCATGCCTACACCTACGTGAACAAGGAATACTGCGAAGATCGGGTTCGCTATGAGCGTGCCCGCGGCGCCGATGCGGAGGGTTGTGAAAGAATCGCCCTCCAGGCGTGGCGCGCGCTCGGCGGCCGTGACGCGGGCCGGGTGGATATCCGGCTGGACGCGAAGGGCGCGCCGAGCTTCATGGAGGTGAATCCACTCGCGGGGCTGCATCCCGAGCATTCGGATCTGCCCATCATCTGCACCATGGTGGGAGTCACTTTCCAGCAATTGATAGGGAGAATCCTGGCCTCAGCCCGGCGACGTGCCGGGATCTGACCTCGGCTGGAAGCCCCTCATGATCCTGTTTGTCTCACCGCTGGCCAGCCTCTCCCGCACACAGGCGCAGAACCTTTCCACTACCCAGCCGTAGACGGCGGGGGGCAGCTTCTCCCGCCTTACGTCGGGGACGTCGTTGTATGAATCAATGATGACCGGCGTCCCGTCCTTCGTGATGCACCATTCCACGGCGTTGAAGTCCAGGCCGAGTGCCCCGTTGAGATCGATTGTTTTCTGCCTGACGTAATCCTCTGCGGCGCCCAGCTCACCCGGGGTGGTGAGCGCATACTCTCCGTGGTCAAAAGGCCGCGGAGTCCACCGGACAATGAGCACGTCGCGCGCATTCACGCAGAAGGCCCTGTAATACCCGACGAATGAAACAAGCTGCTGCACGATCAGCGTGCGCCGACCCTTCAGGCTCTCGTACAGCCCTCGCAGGGTTGCGGGGTCAGGAACCTCGAAGACGTCCTGCCATGCATACCCGTCCACGGGCTTGAGGATGCACGGGAAGCCCACCGTTGCCCCGATCTCCTCCCAGTTCGGCTCGGCGACCATTTCGGAGACATCTTCGGTTCCAATCCGAGAGGGGAGGAGAATGGTGCGTGGATGCATGATTGAGTGCGCGTCGTAGAGGAGAGACTCCGAGAGCTTGTCGAAGACGAGTGTGAAGAAGGGATCGTTGAGGACATACGCGCCGGCAAGAGACCAGTACCGCATGAGGTGCCGGAGGAACGGGTCACAGAAACTCACCCTGTCCACGATCAGGCGAAAGGGCGGAGGGGAGGGGTGGATGAGTTGGCCGGCACGAAGATAGGCGTGCGGAACGTTTGGCAGGGCCGTCACCACGCTCCGGACGAAATCGTTCTCCTCGAACTCGAGGATACCGATGCCGGGAGCGGGCCCCGTGTCCATATCTCTAGAATACTCATCATCCGGGAACAAGGAAACAAGGCGCGGACTGCACGATCGACGCTTAATGAAATGCCTCAAGCTTCCGATAATCTCAGTGAGGAGTGCACCATGGACTGGAAGAGACAGCTGAAAACCGACGAAAGGGAACTGAAAGTGCTGATCGACAGGATCGGTGAGCCGCGCGATGGCGGGCAGCTCTCTCACGGTGAGCGCCAGATGGCGCTTCGCTCCCTGAGTGAGAAGCTCGCGGAAACGCGCTCTTTCGTCGATGACTGCATGAGCGGCCGCAGCGACTATGAGAAAGCAGTCCTCGAGTACAAGCTGAGGGTCGAATACCCCCTCTTTTCCCACCTCACTTCGCTTTCTGAACTTTCACGCGAATACGTGGAGTGGTCCTCCTCGTAGCCTGTACTGTCATGCGTTGACACCGGCCCGGGCCGGGAGTACAACATCCCTGTCATGAGCCAACTCACTGCGACTCGTACTCTGCTGTCGGGGAACGAGGCCATTGCCCGCGGAGCCTGGGAGGCCGGAGTCACCGTGGCCACGGGCTACCCCGGAACTCCGTCCACTGAGATCCTTGAGGCCGCCCGCGCGTACAAGAAAGACATCTACTGCGAATGGTCTCCGAATGAGAAGGTCGCGCTGGAGGTTGCCGCCGGCGCGTCGCTGGCGGGCG
>PMZS01000009.1 GCA_003170115.1 Spirochaetaceae bacterium | reverse complement strand
GGGTTCGACCCCCGTCTCCGGCATTTAAGTTCTTTTACATTAAAGAAATAGTAGATTGTTGACAATGGACCTTGAGTGGTCCATCTTCTCATTATGCAAAATACTGAGAAGACAGAGCGCCCTACAAAGACCGAGGGGGAGCGCTTCTCGCTGCACACGCGTCCGTCGAAGCGCGGAGACGTGTACTACGTGCAGTTTCGTAAGGAAGACGGCACATGGGGAACCGCGAAAAGCACTCACGTCCGCGTGCCCAAAGGCAAAGATGGCCCTCGCGCCCAGCGCGATGCGCTCGTGCGCGCGACTGCCTGGGCACAGAGCTACGTCGACCACGGCCAGGTCGTGGCCCGAGAACGCGACACCTTTGCGTCGTTCGCCGGTGACTTCTTCGATCCGGAAGGCGAATGGGCGCGAGAGAAACGCCGGCGCGGACACCGACTCAGCGCGGACCAGTGCGAGCGGCACGGGCGCTCCGTGAAAAATCACCTCATCCCCTACTTCGGCCGCATGCGCATCGGGCGCATCGATGACGAACATATTCGCCATTTCCAAGAGAAGCTCGAGGACAACCACCTCAGCGGCGGCACGATCAACCGCGTTACCGTCGCACTGCGGCTTGTCTTGAAGGCGGCTTATCGAAAGAAGCTCCTGCGGCGTATGCCGGTCGTTGAGGCGGTGAGCGAAAAAGATCGGAAGCAGCGGGGAGTCTATCTTCCAGGGGAAATCCGCGCGCTATTCAAGCTCGAATGGCCGGACCGCCGCTGCTACGTGGCTAACAAACTGGCCGCGGCAACAGGCATGCGCGCGGGAGAAATCACGGGGCTGCGCGAGGGCGACGTTCATCTAGAGTACATCGAGGTCAATCACACGTGGAGCCCTCGGTTCGGCCTGGGGCCGACAAAAACAGGGCGGCCGCGCATTGTGCCGATCCCCTCCCTCATTGCGGCCGAGCTCGCTCAGCTCGTCGCGGAGAATCCCCGCAAGGGCGAGAACCGTTTCGTGTTCTACAGCATGCACTCGGACAAGCCCATGGACCAGCGCGAGGCCACGGAAGCGCTTTACAAGGAGCTGGGGCGGATCGGGATCACTGAGACGGCGCGGAAGGCGCGCGGCCTGGACTTCCACGCGTGGCGCCACACGTTCAATTCGCTGCTCATCGACCGGCGGATCCCGCTCCAGGCGGTCCAGAGCGTGACGGGTCACCTCACGGACGAAATGACGCAACGGTACTACCACCTCGGAGGGGAGTCGGGTGCGGGAATCCGCCAGATCGCGGAGAGCTTGTTCGTCGAAGAGAAGAAGCCCGGGGGTACCGGCAGGAAAGATAAGAAGAAGGAGGTTGCGCGCAAGGCGTCTGGAAAGTAGTCTGAGAGGGCCGAGGTGATACTGCGCCCCTTCGTGATCGGACACGAGGTTCTGCCAAGTGAGTTCGCAAAGATGTCGCAACCTCTGCCGCGCAGAAATCTCGAAGGCACGGTGGTCCGGGGATGTCATATACAAGCAGGACGGACGAATCGATCCAAATGATCTTACAAATCGGCTCTTCCGCGATCGTACATTTTTCGCCAAGAGATCATGGAGTCCCCCTTTTCTTCTTATCGTCGAACTCCTGTTAGGATCATATTTTTTTGCTCCTTTGCATTTACTATCCTTAGCTTGCACCTACATGCTTTTATTGACCCCATCGATCAACCATAACTCTTGACAAGTGAAAATAACGCCCCATAACATCGAAGCATGTCTATCGTTCAAACGAACAGCCAAGAGCTCCCAAATGCTAATGGTGTACTCTTGGGTCACGATCGAGGCCATAGAAGCAAAAGAGAGGGAATTCCATCTTCGAAATCGGTTCCGCCTCGCAAACTACTCACTGTTGAGCAGTTCCGTCGCGAAGCACAGATAGGCAGAGCAACTGCATACAAGCTCATTGCGTCTGGTGAGATTCCCCACATTCGAATTGGTCCGAAAATCATCAGGATCCCTTTTTGGGTTCTTGAGACCCTTGCAGGCCGTCGGAACCCTTGCACATGAGGATGATCTAACGTGGGTGAGACGGCAGATCGCCTTTTAACTGTTGCCGGCGCCGCAAAATTCCTAACCCTCGCCGAGCAGACCATCCGAAACCTCACGTGCAAGGGTCGTATCCCCGTCCTTCACATAGGCAGGCGCTGTGTTTACGACCGCGAAGCTCTCCTAGAATGGGCTCTCGCTCAGACCGAGCCAATGAATCAATCGAACGCACTGAAGAAGGAAAATCCTTCATGAGCAACGTAGATTGGGAGACCCGAACGGCGCAGGGTCAAGATTTGAGTAAATCAGCTCGACTACGATGAAGGTCGAACCGGGGACTTCAATTCTGATGCAAAACTATTCGCCCATCACAGCTTCGGAAGAAGCGCCCCAAGTTAGCGGCGGGCCAATTAGAGTTTCAGACGAATCCCCAACGCATTTTGAGCTCCGTCCAACCGTGTCGGAAATTCTGGAGCATCACCTCGAGACTTGGCGTCAGATCGAAAAAAGCCGGTCTGTAGTGGCTATTGGTCGACCAAACACCGACATCGGGAATGCAGAACTCTTCTGCGATCTCTTTGCGGGCTTGGTAGCCTATGTCCCTGCTTGGAAGGAATATCTAATATACACGGGTCAGCGTTGGGCTCCTGATCAAAGAAATACTCTACCCACCTTAGTAGGGCTCGCCCTGCGAAATGTCGCGGCAATTGTGGCGCTCTGCGAAACAATCGGCAAAGATGAAAAGGAGAAGCGCCTTTCATGGCTAGCCAAGTCCGAAACAGCATTGCGCGTGAAGGGAGCAATGCAATTTATCTGCTCTGATCCCAGAATTGTAAAGACTCCCGATGCATTTGATCGTGATCCCTTCGCCTACAACTGTGCATCAGGAGTGGTCGACCTGCGTACTGGTGGGATACGTCCTCACTGCGCTGAGGATTTCTTCTTGCACTACAGCCCTGTGAAATATGTGCCAGAAGCGGACGCCCCTCGTTTCATGGAGTTCATCGACGAGGTAACTTGCAGTCGGCATGAGCTCATTCAATGGCTCCTGGGCTTCCATGGGCTTGCTCTCACAGGGGATGTTTCTGCTCAACTCTTCCCCATATATGCCGGATCTCGCGGGAAGACCACCTTTCTTCAGGTCGTCGAATATCTAATGGGATCGTACTATAAGGCTATTTCGGCCGCGACATTACTCGAGCAAAGCTCAAGAGGAGATGGACCGCGAAGCGACCTTGCTGACCTAAAAGGCGTCCGCCTCGCAGTAGCCGTCGAGCCAGAGTCCGGTGCCAGACTTTCGGTGGGGCTTGTGAAGCAACTTACCGGCGGCGACACCATCACCTGTCGCCGCCTCTATGGCCAACCCTTTTCATATAGACCGTCCTCTAAGTTCATCCTCCTCTGTAATCACAAGCCCCGAATCCCACAGATGGACACTGGCATCGCTCGCAGACTGCGGGTCATCCCTTTCGAGCTGGAGCTGCCGCTTGATCGGCAAGACCCTATCCTCATCGACAAGCTGTTGTCCGAGGGGCCCGGCATTCTCGCCGCCCTCATCCGCGCTTGTGTCAGCTGGTATAGGGCTGGACGTGGGGCAGGCGCTCTCCCGCCTTGTAGATCAATCGAAGAAGCTACCAACGACTACAAGATTGCCGAAGACCAGATCGCCAGATTCTTGTCTGAGAGATGCGAATTTGGGAGAGGTCGTTTTGCCAAAGGAGGAGATCTCTGCCGCGCCTACGCCGCTTGGTGCGAGTCGACCGGGGAAAGGCCGGCAAGCACGCGAACGCTTTCTGAAAGGCTCGTCGAGCAGGGTTTCATCCGAAAGCATACCGAAGCGGGGGCTATCTACGCTGGTCTTTC